>CAZLYG010000021.1:1013-21859 GCA_964563075.1 uncultured Steroidobacteraceae bacterium
ACAGCGCCGGCATCGGCTCGCGCAGGATCCGCGCGGCGTAGATTTGCGGGTCGGCCGGCTCGGTGGCCCACTGGATGAGCGTCAAAGCCGGGTCGCTCTCGGTCAATTCCTGCCCCGCCGCGCCGTACCCGAGCACGACCGCAACATACGAGCCGCGCGACACGGTAAGTATCAGCACCGCGAGCGTCGATAGCACGCAGGCGTACCACCACGTTCGTGCCACTCCCCTGCTCGCAGCGGCGACGGCCACCATCGCGGGAATCAGGCCCACCAGCAGCGCGCCAGTCTCGTTAGCGTGGCCGAACATTCCGAAGACGCGATCCGCTTCGGCACCTTCCTCGCCGACGCGCACTCCGAAGTGAGTGAGCCCGATCACGTCCGTGAGCGTGAGGATGCTCGAGAGGCCGATCGCAGCCACGAGTACCTTCAGCAGTACCTTGAAATCCGCCTCATCCCGCACACCGTAGAAGACGGTGAAGCAGAACAGGGCCATGTCGTACAGCTGTGACTTCAACAACATCCCCGATTCCTTGACGTTGTACGAGTTCCAGTGAACGATCAGGCAGCACGTCGCGTAGCTGAGCGTGGCATAGACGATCCACACGCCGAACGCGGCCTGCAACATCGGCAGGCGCTGGCGCTGCTCGCTTCCCGACAGGGCCATGCGAAAGAACATCGCCATCGCAATGACGTACAGGACGGCGTTCTTGGGGCTCAAGCCCGGGCCGAGGCTCATGTCCTTGTCCAGGATATCGCTCGCCGCGAGCACCGAGATCAGCAGGATGAACAGCCAGCGCATGTTCAGACCTTTCGCATGTGTAAGGGGATCAGCCGCTTCGTCCACTCCACCAGGGCCAGTGCCTCAGGGACGCGCAGCAATAGCAGCAGCAGAGCAAAGGCGGCGAGATAGGCCGCGGAGCCCAGGATTATTCCGGCGAAGCCGAGCAGCTCCGTCCAGATGGGGCTCACGATGAAGGCGCTGGCGGCGAGCGCCGCGAGCGCCGTCTTGGTCACGCTCACAAGGGGCAGAACCTCGCGCAGCCCGACTCCATACGCCCGCATCGTCCGCCAACATAGCCAGCTCACGTCGACACAGCTTGCGATCACCAGCGCGATCATTGCACCGGCGAGCCCCGCAGTCGGCACCAGTATCAGCAATGCGACGCCGCAGGTCACTAGGGCGGCTATGTTGCTCTCGACGAGCGGGCGCGTGCGGTTGATGGCCCGCAGCGCCGGGGCGAAATCGAAGCATTCCCGGATCACGACGAGCATGTAGAGCTGCATCACCACCGCTGCCTGGCTGTAGCTCGCTCCGAACACCGTCACTATCAGCGGCTCTGCGTACCTGAAGATGAGCACCACCACCGGAAACAGGAAGATCGTGTTGATGACGGTGGCGCGCTTCCACAGTTTCAGGGAGCTGTCGCGCGACTGCGTGTCCTTGCGAACCATCTCCGGAAGCACGACGCTGGAGATCGAGTTGCGCACCGTGGTGACGATGGGCTCGCCGAAGCGACCGATGGTGTACTGTGCCAGCCAGACCGGACCGAGCATCCTGACCACGGCCAGATTGCTCAGATTGCGGCTGAGCATGGCGAGCAGCGAGGCGACACCGGAAGGCACGCAGAAATGCAGCTGCTCGCGCCAGGGATCGGCGAGCGGCGGCTCCTGGCGGCTGCGGTCGCACATGAGGTAAGCCACTCCTGCGCCGACCAGGCGCACGCCCTCGAGCGCCACCAGCGACCAGATGATGGTCCAGACGTCGTGTGTGAGCGCCGCTGCGCCGACCGACACGGCGACCCGCAACAGCAGGCGAGTCCCCGAGTACATGAACAGGCGGCCGGGCTTGCGGTTGGCCAGCCAGAAGAATTCCCAGAAGTCGATATTGACCGAGAGCATCGTGTACGCCACCAGGGGCCAGCGATAGCCGTTCACTATCGTGCCGTGGGCCAGGACGTCGATCGCGACCAGCCCGAGCATGATGAGCGCGCTGCTGCAGAACGTGAGCACCACGGTCTGCCGGGCGACTCGCCAGGGACTGCGCGCGTTTGCGGGCACGCAGTACAGGACACTGTCGTTGATGGAGAATACGGCGAGCGCCTGCAGGATCGAAGCGTACAGCAGGAACTCGCGATAGCGGCCGAACGCCTCGACATCCAACAGGCGTACCAGCAGTACCGGGCTGATCAGCATCAGCCCATAGTTCGCAAGGCGCGAGAGCGTCAGGATGGCGGTGCGGTTGCCGATGGACATGGGCTACCTGTGCTCCGTATCGACCGCCAGAGTGCCCAATGACGAGGGCGGATCCGCCTTCCACACCTCCGTCAGCCCATCGCGTCCGCGATACACCACCTTGAAGGGCGGCGAGTGCAGCTCCTCGGCAATGCCGAACGCCCGCATGAACCGGCGCCCATCTTCCTGATCCTCGCCGCTACCGATGACATAGACGGCACCCCGGCCGGGCTGCTGCAGCAGCGCCTTCAACTCCGCGCCCGTCCCGATCAGGGGTGTGTTGGTATAAAAATCCAGCCAGCGCCCATGCACCCGGTGCAGATAGACACTTCCGACCTGTTTGTTGACCAGCCAGTAGTCGACGTGACCCAGGTAGTAGGTCTGCTGCAGCACGTCCTCGGCGACGATGATGTCCCGCGGGCCAGGATGCACCGATTCGACGAATTCCGCGGCGCCCTTGTGGTCCGGATGGTTGGCATATCCGGAGTCCACGGTCGCCCTCACCCGAACTGGGTTCACCACGAGCGCACAGACGACCAGGGCCGCGAGACCAGTGGCAACGGGGGTCGCGGCTCTGGCACCCCCAGCACCTGGAATCGCAGGCTGCGTGCCCCACCACGCGCTGAGGCGCGGTGTCAGCCATTGCGCCATCGCAAGCGCGCCCACCAACATCGGGAGCGATTGAGCTTCGGCGTAACGCGAGGGAATGTTCCACCTCATGAAGCCGATCATGATCAGAGGCAGCCACACTCCCAGGAACACGAGGAGTGCGAAGTCCGGCGCGCGCCGGCGATGTGCAAGCTGCCACAGACCTACTACGAGACTTGCGCCGGCCAGCAGCGCCGCGATGGGCGAGCTCTCGGCAATGGAGAGGAAGGGCCACACGCTCGGCCAGCCGAGCATCAGTCCGACGATCTGTCGCGGAGCTCCCGCCGCATGCGTATACAGATACGCGCCCTGCAACAGTGCCAACGCGGCGCTTACTGCGAGCAGCGCCAACACGCGGGGTACCGAAAGCGAGCCCTCCCGCCGTGCAATCACCAGAGCTGCAATGCTCAGAATGGCGGCGGCGTGATAGTGCAACGACAGCTCGCTGATGAGAGCCGCGGCAAGCAACAGGATGGCGGCGATCATCGGCACGCCGGCGCCTGGCGACCCCCATCGTGTCGCGCCGCTCACCTGCACACCGCGCCGTAACACGAACCACGAGAACACCAGGGCTGGCCCGGCCAAGATGACCAGCCACACCCACGATACGTGCAGGAGCAGCTCGGCCTTCGGGCCGGTTGGGCCAGCCTCGGCCGCCACGTCCTGTGGATAGGACGCCGCGACCCATCTGTTGATCAGATAGAAGCCAAGGACGATGACCGCGAAGGCGATCAGCCCATCTTGCAGTCTGCGCCGGTCCCCGTGCAGCAGCGCCGGCATCAGCACCAGAAACGCCGCGAAGATAGCCAGCGTATGAAATTGCAGCGTGAGGAGCATGACTGCGACCGCGGCCACGAGGTACCTGGCCTTCTCCGTCCGCTCCCAAGCGAACACCAGCGTCATGAAGCCGGTGACGCCAGTCACCAGGAACACGTACATCCGTGCCGTCTGCGCATCGTCGATGAACTCCGGCAGCAAGGCCACCGCGGCCATGAGCGCCAGATTCCACGCCGGCTGCAGAAACCGACGGCCCGCCGCCCAGGTCAGCAGGATGAGGAGCACACCGCAGAGGGCAGAGGGCAGCCGCAAAGCCCATTCACTCTGGCCGAAGGCCTCGACGGAGGCCGCCATCAGATAGAGCTGCCCGACGGCCCGCGCGTAGTACATGCCGCTCGGCATTCGCGGCGTGCCATGCTCGACGAGCTGCATGGTCGGCAGCGCCATGGTCTTCTCATCGCCGTGCAACCCCACGGCGCCGAGCCCCCAGAAGCGAACGAATACGCCCAGCGCCAGGATCAGAGCAAAGGTAAACACGACGCGGCTCGAGCTGCCGCTCAGGCGTGTCCGGGGATCGCGAAGCTCGAAGAGATTCGCGCAGGACGTGAGTAGTCTGTCGACCATGATAGGTCCAGCGCCGTCAGTAAGCTTTTTCGTCGCGCAGCAGTTTCACAGCGGTGAGGAACAGAATTTTCAGATCCAGCAGCGGCGACCAGCGGCGCAGGTACTCCAGGTCGTAATCGACGCGCGCCTGCATGTCCTCGACGTGTGCCGTCTCGCCGCGGCAGCCGTTGATCTGCGCCAGCCCCGTGATGCCGGGGGGCACCTTGTGCCGGATCATGTAGCCCTTGATGAGCTTGCGATATTCCTCGTTGTGCGCCACGGCGTGCGGCCTGGGGCCCACCAGACTCATATGGCCCTGCAGGACGTTGAACAGCTGCGGCAGCTCGTCCAGGGAATAGCGCCGCATGAAGCGGCCCACTGAGGTGATGCGCCGGTCTTCCTTCGTCGCCTGCACGATCCGCGGACCATCCTCGAGCACGGTCATGGTGCGGAACTTGTAAATGATGATCTCGCGGCCATCGAGCCCGTAGCGGCGCTGCTTGAAGATCACCGGCCCGGGCGAGCTCATCCGCACCAGCACGCACAGTGCCAGCATCAGCGGAGTGGCGATCACCAGGATGGCGGTGGCGAAAACGACATCGCTGATGCGTTTGACGACCCCGCGATAGCCATAGAAGGGTGTCTCACACAGCGCCACCACCGGTATGCCCAGCATCTCCCCGGTTCGGGACTGGATCAGATCGAATGCGACGAGATCCGGCACGTAGTACACGGATGCTGTGGTATCGCGCAGCTCATCCAACAGCTGCATCACTCGCTGAATATGGCGCACCGGCAGTGCGACGAACACCACATCGATACCGCGGTGCTTCACATAGGACGCCAGGTCGGGCAGCTTGCCCAGCAGGCGCATGTTGGGTGACAAGCCCAGTCGCGTAGCGTTGCGGTCGTCGAAGAAGCCCTCGACCCGCATGCCCATGAAGTCCCGATCGGCCGCGATGCGCTGCGCGAGTGACAGGCTCACATCGTTGCAGCCGACGAACGCCACTCTGCGCACCATGGAGGGGTCGTACATGAGCCGCCGCATGAGCTCGTGCAGGCACAGCTTGGCGAGGATGAGCAGCGCAGGTGTCAGTACGACCCAGGTCACGACCACCCGTCGCGAGAAGGGCTGGGAATTCTTGGTTACGAAGCCGACCGCGAGCAGGATGCCCACGATCACCGACCAGCGCACCACGACGCCCAACGCCAACGGCAAAGTCGCGGGGAGCAGTTGTGTCTGCTCGCCCGGACGGCCGCGTGGCAGCAGCAAAGAGAGCATCGATACGAGGATCGACAATACGACGAAGGAGCTGGAGAACACCGCGCCATAGACGAGGCACAGCCCATACAGCAGACCCACGGCTACCGCCGGAGGAACCAGCGCGTCCAGGAGAGTCAGCAGGGCGAGTGAGAACCCTCTGGTAAACGTGATCGGCTCAGTCATGCTAGGAACGTGCAACCCATGAGCCCCCCGGGCTCGCTGCCGGGAGAGGGAGCAAACATCGCTCCCGTGGGCGCCCGATCGTCGCCACGTGCACACAGCGAGCAGCGCCACGCGCATACAGTGACCGGGGCCACGCATGCCCGCTCACAAGAGCGGCGCCTGTGCCGGCACGCGCCCACTGCGTCAGCTTTGTCGCGCACCGGCGACGCAGCTTTTCCTTATTCAAATCATCGTGTTAGTTCGAAGTCGCGAGTCCTGGTAACGGTCACTGTCGGTGTCGAACGACAAACAAGCGTGGCCGCAGCTTCCTGCTGAGTTCCAGGACACGATTTGAATTCCTTTGTTTTCAGGTCCTTAAAATTTTTGGCACGCGGGTTGCACCTAGCTCCGCGGTTGATGAAAGGCAAACCCGTTGAAAGACGGGGGCGCAAAACTTCCGGTCTAACGGCGAGCGAGCCTACGACAGCGGGGTTGCCGGGACGCGCATCCGTCTCGTCAGGAACCACGGTGTTTCCGTGGCTTCGAAACCCCTCTTGAGTTGACGGCTTCGCTTGCCCGAAAGATCGGGTCCGGGGTCGCACAATTCGGGGGTTTTGATGACCAGAGCCAAACGGGGGTTTGGATCGCTGCGTATTGCCTTGCTCGGAACAATCGTACTGGCGAGCGCAGCATTGATGGGATGTAACGGGAGCGGGGACGCCTCTACGGCCGCACAGGCCACGGGCACCCAAGGCACGAGCGCCCAAGCCACGGGCGCCGCCGCCGCTTCGGGATCCGCTGCAGGATCTTCCAGCAGCGCGGGTCCGGGAAGTGCCGCGAGTGCCGGGAGCACCGGCCCGAGCCTCACCGGTACGGCCATTACCACGGCAATGGTGGGCACGGCCTACAGCTTCCAGCCTCAGGCCAGCGATCCCAACAACGCGCCGGTGACGTTCAGCATCACGAACAAGCCCGCCTGGGCGGCGTTCAACACCGCCACGGGTCAGTTGAGCGGCACGCCTTCCGGCGGTGATGTCGGCAACTACGGCGGTATTCAGATCAGCGCCACGGATGGATCTGGCGTCGCGTCGCTCCCGGCATTCGCGATTGCCGTCTCCGCACCTGCGGCAGGTGCCTCCGGTGTCAATCTGACATGGTCGGCGGTGACGCAGAACAGCGACGGTACCCCGGTGACGGATCTGCAGGGATACAAGATCCACTACGGTACCCAGTCGCAAAATTACACCGGTGCGATCTCGGTCGATAATCCGACGCTCACCACGTACCTGGTCAACAGCCTGCCCGCGGGTAAGTATTACTTCGCGGTGACAGCTTACAATTCGGCGGGGCTGGAGGGCCCCCCCTCGGACGAGATTACCGCGACGTTCAATTGAAACGGTGCTCCGATCAGCCGGCAGGATCGGCCGGCTGATCGGGCTCGCGTGCGCTGCTACCAGCCTCACTGCTGGCCGGCGTAGTGCGGCTGAACGGCGCCACCTCGATGCGATGCTTCTCGAGCAAGTCATAGAGCGTCGGGCGCGTCACCCCGAGCAACTCGGCGGCGCGTGACAGATTGCCGCGTGACACGGCGAGCGCCTGTCTCACAGCCTGTGATTCCGCACGCTGCCGGGCGACTCGCAGGTTGAGGTACTCCGGGTCATCTCCCGGATCCTGAAGTCCGAGGTCACTCGCGGTGACCACGGCTCCCTCCGCCATGATCACCGCACCTTTGATCCGGTTCTCGAGCTCGCGCACGTTGCCGGGCCAGCGATGCGCCTGGATGGCCCTGATGGCATCTGGAGCCAGTCCACGCGTCGGTTTGCCGAACCGGACCGACATCTCCTGCAACAGGAATTGAGCGAGCAGCATGCTGTCACCCTGCCGCTCGCGCAGCGGCGGCACGCGGATCGTCACCTCACTGATGCGATAGAACAGATCATCGCGGAAGCTTCCGGAGCTGATGAGCGCGTCGAGATTGCGGTTCGTCGCGCAAACGATACGCAGGTCCAGGGGAATCGGTGTGCGCCCGCCGATGCGCTCGACGGTGCGCTCCTGCAGCACGCGCAACAGCTTGGCCTGCAAGGATGCCGGCATCTCGCCGATCTCATCCAGAAACACCGTGCCGCCATCGGCTGATTCCAGCTTGCCGATCGTGCGTTTGGCGGCACCCGTGAAAGCACCCTTCTCGTATCCGAACAGCTCGCTCTCGAGCAGCGTGTCCGGGATTGCCGCGCAATTGATGGCAACGAACGGCTGGTGCGAACGATCGGAAAGCCGGTGCAGCGCCCGCGCAAGGAGCTCCTTGCCGGTTCCGCTGTCGCCCAGCAGCAGCACCGTCGCGCTCGTCGGCGCGACCTTCTCTATGGAGCGCCCCAGGCTGCGCATCGCGTCGCTCACCCCGATGATGCCCTCGAGGGCCATGGCTCCTGTCTGCTCGCGCAGACGCCAGTTCTCCTCTTCCAGCTCACGGATGCGAAAGGCGCGGCGCACGACGATGGAGAGCACGCCTGCATCGAGCGGCATGTGATAGAAATCGGCGGCGCCCAGGCCGACGGCCGCCACGGCGAGCTCGCGCGCATCGTGCTCCGTCATGGCGATGATCTTGGTATCGGGCGCGATATTGAGGATCTGGCGCAGCAGCTCCAGGCCCTGGGCCGCCAGCGCAGGCTCGCGCGCGTGACCCAGGTCGAACAGCACGACATCAGGCTCGACGCGGCGGACGATCACGAGCGCCTGGTCGGACGTTTCGCTCACCGTCACGTCGAGATCGGAGAAGACCTGCTCCAGCTCTCGCCGCAGCGCCCGGTCGTTCTCCAGGATCAGCAGCTTGCGGCGATGCTTTTCAGCAGCCGTGCCAGGGGGAGGCACTCCCGGTAACGTCGTCATCCACACACTCCGTTTTCCATGTCAGCCTCAACGAGCTCCTCGCCCCATGAAGACCACCTCGGCCGTCTGCACGAGGATCGCCAGGTCGAAAAGCAGAGTGTTGTTCTTGATGTAGTAGAGATCGTACTGCAGCTTCTCCAGAGCATCCTGCTCCGAGGAGCCATAGGGATAGCACAGCTGGGCCCAGCCGGTGATGCCCGGCTTCACGCAATGACGCTGGGCATAGTACGGAATATTCTGCGCCAGCTGCGCAACGAACTGCGGCCGCTCCGGCCGCGGCCCGACAAAACTCATCTGGCCGCGCAGGACGTTCAGAATCTGCGGCAGCTCGTCGACGCGAATCTTGCGGATGATCGCGCCGACGCGAGTCACGCGCGGGTCCTTTGTCTGCGCCCACTGAGCACGTCCGTCGCGCTCGGCGTCCGTACGCATGCTGCGAAACTTGAGCACGTCGAACGGCCGACCGCCCAACCCGACTCGGGCCTGCCTGTAAAGCACCGGTGCGCGCCAACCGTCCTCGAGCTTGATCGCGAGGGCGGTAATGGCCATCACCGGAAGCGAGACGACCAGAATCAGCAGGCTGGCGACGAGATCCAGCATGCGCGATGAGAACAGCCGCAGCGGGTCGCGCCGGAAGCCGGCCCCGAAAATCATCCAGCTGGGATTCAGGGCATCGATGCGCACGCGGCCCGTCTCGCGCTCCAGAAATGTCAGCAGCTCGGTCACCTCCGTACCGGCCAGCCGGCACTCGAGCAGCTCGAGCAGCGGGAATGCGCGCCGCCGGTCATCCATGGCCACCACCACCTCATCGACGTTGTACTCGTCGCAAAGGCGCTGCAGCTGCCCGGTGGACTTGATCAACTGCTCGGCGGGAACTGCACACTCCTCGCCATCCGGCTGAACGTATCCGGCGACACTGAAGCCACGCCGGTCGCTGCGGCGGCGCAGGTTCGCAATCGCCACAGCTCGCAGACCGCAGCCGTAGACCAGTACGCGGCGCTTGAAGGCATCATCGTCGACGATGTGGGTGAACAGGTAGCGCGAGGCGCCCAGGCCGACGAGAGCCACGAGCGCGGACACCACGATCACGTCGCGTCCAAGGGAGACGAACGGCACCAGGTAGAAGCAGAGCGCTATGACGATGGTTCCCGCGGCAACCGCGGCACCCAGCCGCACGGCAATGCCGAAAGCCGGCGCGCGCTGACGCGAGCTGTAGAGGCCGAAGGCAAACAAGCAGACAGTCATCACAGCCCCGAACAGCAGCATGCGCGGCCAAAGCGGACCGACGTCGGACTCGACCTCGGCCACCGAGACGTGGAATCGAAGCAGGGTCGCGACGACCATGACCCCGCAAAGCATGCACAGCTCGATCGCCGCCAGCACGGCCAGCGAGCCATGGATGTACTGTCCGAGAACGCGGATTCGCATCTGCCCCCGCTAGCTGCCTCAGGCCCGATGGTGCTTTTTGTCGAATGGCGGCCGAAAGCGACGCCGCCGTACTTTACATCGCAAGTGTAAAGAATTGGCGACTCTCGGCCGTGAATAAATTCACAGTCTGCGTCGCTGGCGCGCGACGCCGGCCCGGCTCGATGAGAGGATTGCGAATCCCGTCGGCCGGGCGTCGCGGGACCCAAGGGGACGATGAGCCTACGACATCGCGCGCTATTCGCTGCGGGTTTCGCAATCGCGGCGATCTGGTCAACGTGGCCACCTTTGATTGCGCTCTGGATCCGCAGCACGGACTACGAGCACGGCCCACTCGCCTGTCTGATTGCGCTCGCGTGGATGGTCGGCGCCTCTGCAAAGCTTGATGCTCCGCCTCGCGACGCGTTACCTCACAGGCTGCGTGCGAGCGAAAGCTGGCTGCCCGCGGTGCTGCTCGCCACGACGCTCGGCTTGTGGCTGATTGCCTCCAGAGCCAGCGTGGAGATCGGCAAGCAGGCGCTGGCCCCCGTCATCCTGTGGTTTGCGGTGGCAACGGCGGCGGGCTGGCGCGGCGCTCTCGCGCTCACTGCTCCGATTCTGTATCTCTATTTCGCCATCCCGGTATGGGAGCAGATTGTTCCGCTGTTGCAATGGCTGGCCGTGACGGTCGTGCACGCGAGCTTCGGGCTTGCGGGCGTGCCGGTGCGCATCGAAGGGATTCTCATCACGATTCCCGAAGGGAATTTCATTGTTCTGGAAGGCTGCAGTGGCAAGCGATATCTGATCGTTGCACTGGCCACCGCGGGATTGCTGGCGGCGGTGTACTCCATGGGCTGGCGGCGCACCCTGCGCTACCTGGGACTGACTGCTGCGCTCGCGCTTGTGGCCAACTGGATTCGCGTGATCATCGTGATCGCCGCAGGCCACCTCACGAACATGACCTCGTATCTCATCACGCACGAGCATTTCAGTCTCGGGTGGGCAATCTTCGCGATGCTGCTCGGGGCGGTGTGGCTGCTCGGCAGGAAGTTGGAACAGCCTGCGCCGCAGATCCGGGCACACAGCAATGCGACCACGGTGACGGCGCGCGGGCCAGGCACAGCCCAGGTGCTGGTTTGTCTGGGGCTGCTCTGCGTGCCCGTACTTGCAGTGCTGTGCGCGCCGCGCTGGCCGGTAAAGCCCGAGGTCTTGCTGCCTTCACTCCAGATGCCGCGCGTCGGCGCGGACTGGCGGGGGCCACTTCCCGCTTCCGGTCAATGGCTCCCCAGCTTCAGTGGCGCGGCGCACGAGTCTCGCGCGTCGTTCGAATCGGGCGCGGGCGCACGGGTCGAGACATATTGGGCCGCGTACGGAAGACAGACTGCCGACACCAAGCTGATCCGCTACTCCAACACGCTGGTCAACGACCACTGGCTGACGCTCGAGCGATTCTCGTCTTTGCGAGCGACGGCTGGACGCCAGGTCCGCGTGCGAACTCTGCTGCTGCAGACCACCAGCGGATCACGCTGGGTGGTCGACTACTACTATGTAGTGGGCACCGTGAGCGTTACACAGGAGTGGGAGGCGCAGGTGCTCTATGGAACTCTTTCCTGGATGCATCCTGAACCCTCGGCCGTGATCGCTGTTGCTGCGCCATGCGGTTTCTCGTGCGCGACCGCCGTGGAGGCTCTCACTGCCTTCTGGGCGTCATCGCGCGTGCCGGACAACAGCGCGTCTAAGACCTTAGCCGCGTCGGGAGCTTATACAGGGGCGCGGCACTGAATCGCTGCCGTCGGCATTTTTTGCCTTTATTTTCAATGGCTTGTCCGGCTGGTCCGGTCCTTGCAGCAGTACAGTCAACACGCTCAATGAGAACGTGTAATGAGGACCAAAGATGAAGAAGATGGGAAAGTGGCTACTGCATGGAAGTGCTGTGGCGCTGCTGATGAGCGGTGCGTCGGCCTATGCGAGTGACGTCCCGCCGCCATGGGACGGCTTGGGAGGTGGAGAGGGCTTTTTGTGCAAGTTTCTGCATTGGGACTGCGATCCGCCGCCTCCGGGCGGGAAGCACGACCACGACTACGACCCACCTCATGGAGTTCCGGAGCCCGAGATGCTCGGACTCTTCGGCGTCAGCGTAATGTCCGCCGCCATCGCGGCCTACCGACGGCGCCGTCGCAAGTAAGTCCTCGCGCCGCTGCGCGGTCAAAAGCACGCGGCGCAGGAGTCCTGAATCAGCCCGCCTCGTGCGGGCTGATTTTTTTGCGCCCGAGACAGCCATTTCGTGAGACGCACTTCACAAATTCGCAACTCGACGCTGTCGGCGAGAGGGGTCATTTCGGGCCATGTAAAGAGATCCGACACGCTCGGTGCCGGCGCAGGGGCGACTGGACTTAGCCGCGCCGAGCTCGGTGCGAGACACGCTGTAGCCGAAGCTCGGCCACGCGTAGTTTCGAAACGCACTGTAGCTGAAGCTCAGCCACGCCCCGTACTTCGAAACGTGCTGTAGCTGAAGCTCAGCCACCTCGCGAAGCGCGCAGGTGCTCTCGGCGACAGCCATCGGCGCGGGCACGCGATCCCTCAGTGGCGCAGGATGCGCATCTCCTTCAGAGGCGAGCGCGCCACGAGCTGCGGTCCTGCTCTGAAAGCATGCTTGACCGTAGTGCGCGGGGAGAAACCACTCGGGGGCGTCGGACATGACGCCGCCCCGCCCGTTCGATATGCCAGAGCCGCGGCGAGCTGACTCTCATTGACGTCGCCGAGATTGTGCGAGAAGTCATCAGCGACGGAGCAGCCGGGGATCGTCACCCCGGCCTTCGAAACGGTGTTCTGCGGCGAGAAACCGTCCGGATAGTCGCCAAAGCCTTGCGCGTTCACGCCCTGGAACTCGATCGAGAAGTAGGTCGTGCCGCAATTGTCCTGCGGGTAGAAGCCGTAAGGCTTGCCACAGGTGGTGGTGCCGATCTCCACCACGTTGACATTGACGCCCCGCAGGCCGTTGATGATGGCCTCGCTGGCCGAACAGGTGTCCGGTCCCGTGAGCACATAAACGGTCTGCAGGTCCAGGTGCGGCAGCGCCTGGCCCGCGGTCAGCGAAAAGCCTTGCGTCTTCGTGTGGAACAGCGTCGGCGTGAGTGCCTCGCCGGTCACCGGATTCGTTGTGGGGTTCTTGCTGTTGAACTGGATGTTCTCGAAGGTGGCGCTGCCCGAGCCCGTGGGGGTGGGGCCTGCGATCATGTAGGACAGCTCATCGGCAATGTCCAGATAGCCGCCGCCGTTGTAGCGAATGTCGAGCACCAGATCGGACACGCCCTTGAGCTGATTCACCGCGCTGACGAGCTCACTCTCGGAGGTCGCCAGCTGGTCGTTGAACAGCATGTACCCGACCTGTGAGCCGCCGACGCTCAGCTTCGTTGCGACCGGGACTGTCGTCTCCGTGATCTGACCGGCAGCCAGGCTCACCGTGTGCGTCGTGGTGGAATTGGGATCTTGGAGCACGAACGTGTGTGTCGCCGTCGTGGTAGGCGAGAGAGCGGCGTTAAGCGTGTCGATGCCGGTAGGATCGGTGGTGTTGATGTCGACTCCGTCGATCGACAGTACGGTCTGGCCGCGAACGACGCCAGCCTGGAGCGCCGGGTTCGTGGGCTGTGTACTGCTGGCCGGCTGCACGTAGGCGACGACCAGCTGGCGCGGTGGATTCGCCTCCGCGAGCAGGAATATCGCGCCGTAGCTCAGCTCCACTCCCGCCTGCGAGAGCTGCTCCCAGCTCGAGGTGGGCTCGGTGAAATGAAATCGATCTTTCGGCGCGCCGGAAGCCGTCGTCGCCGATGTCTTCAGCTGTGCGAAGTAGTCCAGGGTGGAGGAGTCGGAGCCCGGATCGATATCCGGAACCTCCGAGTACCAGAGGTACAGCTCGTTGGTCCACGAGCGCAGATAGTTGTTCTCGTCCGTCGTCGTGCCGGCGACGTCGGGATACGCCACGTGGGTAATGGGATCGGTGCCAGTGCGGGGATTCGCGCACTTGGCAGCGAAGGTCGACGAGGGTGGATAGACACCCGCGGTGTAGCCGCTGCCACTGCCAGTGCCGGCGGACCCGCTGCCACCACTCCCGCCGCTGCCGCCAGTCCCACCGGTCCCACCGGAGCCACCCGAGCCCGTACCGCCAGTGCCACCCGTGCTGCCCGTGCCGCCCGTATTGCCGGTGCCGCCCGTATTGCCGGTGCTCCCGGTGCTGCCACTGGCGCCGGTGCTACTGGAGGAACTGCTCGATGAACCGCCACCGCCGCAAGCCGCCAGGCCCGCAGCAATGATGAAAACGGCGAGTATGCGTAGCATCCCTGACCCCTTCTGTCTCAGGTGTGTGGTAGCGCGAGGTTGCGCTCGATCGATGAGCGGTCCTTGCGTTTCGTCTGTGTGTGGCTACAAACAATGTTACGGTGCACAGTGGGTGGCGACACCGTGCGGGGTTCACGCTTTTGTAATACAGGGTGCAGCGAAAGTGATCCACTGGGCTTTGGTCTTGAGCGCGCAGGGACGCATCCGGCCCGACGGGGCAGAGCGCGGGTCGCCGGGCCCGCTGGCGCGGCTACGTTATGTCCGCCCAGGGCTGCGCTATACCCTCCCCAGTGCGAGGCGAGCAATCACGCCACTGTCGCGGCTCGCTCGTCCTCGCGGGAGGCAGGCGCAGGGAGGCTCGGCGTGGGGGCGGCTGGCTGAGCGGCGGCGTACTTCATAGAAGGCAGCTCGACACACACGGCGAGTCCGCCTTTAGGCAGATTGCTCGCTGCGATCGCGCCTCCGTGAAAGGCAACTGCGCGCGCAGCGATCGCGAGCCCAAGGCCTTCGCCGCCACCTGCCCGGTCGCGGGCCGAACCAACACGGTAGAAGGGCTCGAAGATCAGCGCCAGATCCTTCTCCGGCACGCCGGGTCCACTATCGCGGACCACGACCTCGACATTCGTACCGACGGCGCTGGGGTGCGCTTCCACTGTTACTTGCGAGCCGGACGGGCTGTACCGGATTGCGTTGCGAATGATGTTCTCGAAAGTGCTGCGTAAGAGCTCCTCATCTCCGTATACCTGCAGAGACGGCGGCGCATTGAGCTTCACCGTGCATCCCTGGGCTTCCGCCTCGATCGCGACGTCCGCGGCGATGTGGTTCAGCACCTCCGGGAGCTCGATCGGCACGCGCTCGAACCCCTCTCCGGCGCGCTCCAGCCTGGCGAGCTTCAACGTGCGCGCAATCAATTGCTCGAGCCGGTCCGCCTCGCACGCGATGCGGTCCAGATGCCGCTCAACGCCGCTCTGTGTGCGCCGTGCGAGCGACAGGGCGAGCTGCATTCGCGCGAGCGGCGAACGCAGCTCATGCGAGACATCCCGCAGCAGCTGCTCCTTCGACTGCAGGAGATTGCGCAGGCGGGAGGCCATCAGATCCAGGTCCGCCGCCAGCAATCCGAGATCGTCCTGGCGGCCCTTCAGGCTCCCCGACACGCTCACGTTCAGATCGCCGGCGGCGAGCTGTCGCGTCACGAGGCGCAGCCGGTCGACGGGTGCAACGAGGTAGCGCGCCAGCAGAAAGCAGATCACCCCGCTCACCACCAACGCGATAGTCAGCGTTGCTGTGGGGACACCGGGTTGCTCGAGGTCGCCGAACAGCCGCTGCTTGAGTGCCAGCGGGCCCACGATCACGTGGTAGGTGGCGCCACGCGGCCCCACCAACACCAACGCTCCCCCGAGCGGAGCGATGGGCGCCGTCGTGTGATCGGGCTCCGAAGGGCTGTCATGCGGCGAGCGGATGTATCCCGGCAGCGGACGGTGCAGCAATTCCCACCCGGAAGGGTCGACGACGAAGGTTCGATTGAACGCCTCGTGCGAGCGCATGCTGTTGAGCCAATCCTTGAGAGCATTCGGACCGCCTGTCCGGAAAGCCTGCTCGGCCTGGGTATACAACTGCTCGCGCTGAATCCAGGGACGCTCGCTGCGCTTCTGGATCGCAACGTTGACCGCGACCGTGACCGTGCCGACGAGAATCAGCGCGAGCGCAAGCCAGAACGAAAGGAAAATCCGCCAGTAGAGTGAGTGCATAGAGACCTCACACCTCTCCAGATCCGACTGCGCTGCCGCCCGGCCCCGAGCGAGTCGAGGTCAGGACGAGCGCGTAGCCGGTGCCCCGTACGCTCTGCACTGTCACACGATCCGTGACTTTGAGCAGCTTTCTTCGGAGGTTACTGACATGTGTGTCCAGACTGCGGTCGGTCGGCAACAGGCGGCGGCCGAGAGCCTGGGTCATCAGGTCATCGCGCGTGACGGTTTTGGAGTTGGCCCGCGCCAGCAGCTCCAGAATCCGCAGCTCTGCCGAGGTGAGCTCCAGGTCCTGCTCGTTGACCTCGGCGCGGCGCGCACGCAGGTCGATGCTGAGCGGGCCCGCCTGGACGATACCGTTGACGGCCTGGCCGTCCCCGGCAACGCGGCGCAGCACTGCCCGCACGCGTGCCACCAGCTCGCGCGGGCTGAAGGGCTTGGCCAGGTAGTCGTCGGCCCCCATCTCCAGACCCACCACGCGGTCGACTTCCTCCCCGCGAGCGGTCAACATGATGACCGGAACGCGGTTGAGGGCACGGATGCGCCTGAGTACCTCGAAGCCCGAGAGTTCCGGAAGCATCACGTCGAGCACGACGAGGTCGACCGGTCCGTGTCCCAGGCGCGCCAGTGCCGCCGGGCCGCTTCCGACCGTCTCGGTGTTGAAACCCTCGGGGCCGAGGTACTCCGCCAGCATCGAGCACAGCTCATGATCGTCATCGACGATCAGCAGCTTCGGCTTCGGGGCTACGCCGCTTGCTTCCACCATTTCCATGCTCCTCACGATACCTGCGCGGTGATTGGAGGCGCGCCGGGCTGGGAGAATTCTTTACACTTCTTTGGCGACCTGAGGGTACTGGACAAACAGTCACCTGCGGCGGGCAGAAAGGACTGTAGCCCGACGGCAAGGGCCGCGACAAGGGCTCATCCCCGTCACCCCCACAAGGCACAGTCGCAGGTCAGGCCCGCAACTTGCGTCCCTCGCGCACCGGGCTGAACCCTCGTTGCGTCCGTCGCGCAACCGGCTGAACCTCGACGCCGGTCCTCGCGAGCTCGTGGCGATCGGCCCGCGATCCAAAGCGAGCAACGGCGGGTACCCCATGAGCTCTGTCCATCCTGAACCCTCCGTAGCTGCCGGACCGCAGGCGGGCGTTCGTCTGGAGCCCCCGCTGCCGCGGGCCGCCGAAGTCTCCACGGTGGCATCGGTCTCCGGCGCGCCGCGAGTCAGGGTCCGCCGCGAGGACCTCGACCGCGCCAAGGGATTGGGCATCGTACTCGTCGTACTGGGACACATCGTCGCGCGTGGCGTCCCGGCCGGTGACGGATGGTTTGAGTACGTGAAGGTCGGTGTGTACCAGTTCCACATGCCCTTCTTCATGTACCTGTCCGGATACGTCGCGTTCCTCACCGGCGCGGCACGAGCATCCCCGGACAGCTGGCTGTCGTTGTTCGGCAAGCGCGCCGTGCGGTTGCTGGTGCCCTTCCTGATCTTCGGATTGCTCATCGCGGGGGGTAAGGCAGCGCTCGGGCCATACCTGCACATCGACAATCCCGCCAACGCAGGACTGACCGACCTGGCCAATCTCCTCTGGCACACCGATCACAGCGTCGCACTTTCCATCTGGTACATGGCGGCTCTGTTCGTCCTGAGCTGCGTCACTCCGGTGTTGCTGTGGCTGCTGCGCGGCAACTCACTCCTGCTCCTGGGCGTTGCCGCGGTGGTGTACTTCCTGCCCGTACCGGCGATCATGTATCTCGACCGAGCCGCCACCTACTTCATCTTCTTCGTAATCGGTGGGCTCGCCGCGGAGGCGGGCGATCGCTGGCTGCGCCCGATGGACCGCCATCTGACCTGGAGTCTCCTTGCGCTGGCGGCACTGGTGGCGGGGGCGCTCGTCGTGTACCACCTCGGGGAACTGGTGTACCCCGACATCAGCTTGCTGATGTGCGGCATCGTATCCATGCCGGCACTGCATGGCCTGGTACGCAAGGCCCCCTTTTCAAGCTCCCGGGTGCTGCTGAGCCTGGGGGCCTTCAGTTTCGTGATCTACATCCTGAACACGCCAGCCATCGGCCTGGCGAAAGGGCTGATGTGGAAGGTTGCGCCGTGGGATGGCGTCAATTTCCTGATCTATGCTCCGGTGCTCCTGGCCGCGGGGCTGCTGGTGCCGATCGCGATCAAGCTCTGGGTGTTCCGCCGCCTGCCGGCCGTGGACCGGATGACGCAATGAGCGTAAGGGCCCTCAGGCGGGGTTTTCGAGGCTGAAAACCTGCCTTTGATCGTCATAGGCGAACGCTTCCGCATAACGGCCCCAGCTGATGCAGGTACGCAGGGTCTGCTCGGCGGCCTCCTCGTCCATGTAGTCCTCGAGCTCATCCAGAAAGCGGCTCTTGGGGGCCGAGTGGCTGCCGCGCTCATCGAGCACCCGGCGAATGTGACCGGCCATCGGCACGTAGGTGAGCAGGTGACGATAGAAGGTCTTCTTGCGCTCGTCGGTCTCCTCCCGCGCGAACTGCAGCCCGGCATCGGTCAAGCGGATGTCGGCCTGCTCGATTTCGGCGAAGCGCAGCAACTGCAGAGCCTCGGCTACCGGCAGCAGCTCATCGGCGTCCATCTGCAGCGCCTCGGCGATAGCCGGCAGGTCGGCCTTGCCCGAGTAGGGCTCGGCGCTCACGGCCTCCAACATTCCCGACAGCAGGTTGGAGGACACATGAGTCAGGATCGTGCCGATGCCCGTCCCGGGGAAGCGCTCATTCTTATGGCCGGGCCGCGGCTCACCACGCGGCCGGGAAGTCATTTCCATGTAGACGCGATCGATGATGGCGCGGAAGCGCGGATCGGTGTACCGGCGCGGCTTGGGCAGGTCGATGCTGATCTCGCTGACGACTCGCCCCGGGTGCGAGGAGAAGATCAGGAGGCGGTCGCACATCTCCACCGCCTCCTCGATGTTGTGAGTGACCAGCAGGACCGCCTTGATGGGCAGCTGCCCCTCTCCCCACAGGTCCAGGAAGTCGCTCCGCAGCGTCTCCGCCGTCAACACGTCGAGCGCGGAAAACGGCTCATCCATGAGAAGAATGTTCGGATGAGTGACGAGCGCGCGCGCGAAGCCGACGCGCTGGCGCATGCCACCGGAGAGCTCGCGCGGATAGGCGGACTCGAAGCCATCGAGGCCGATCAGGTCGATGGCCTGCAGGGAGCGCTTGCGCATCTCGGCCGGCGGCAAGCCGATGGCCTCCAGGCCGAGCTGCACGTTCTCCAGCACCGTGAGCCAGGGAAACAGGGCGAAGCTCTGAAACACCATGGCAATTCCGGCAGCGGGACCTGCGACCGGGGTCCCCAGGTAGCGCACCTCTCCACCGGTGGGCGCATTCAATCCGGCAATCGCTCGCAGCAGCGTCGACTTGCCCGAGCCCGAGCGGCCGAGCAGTCCCACGATCTCCCCTTCATGTAGGGTGAGATTGACACCCTCGAGCACGATGAGCTCATCGCCGTCGGGCTTGCGAAAGGCCTGACAGACGCTGTGCACATCCAGCAGAGGGATCGCGTTCAAGTATCTGTCTCCTATGACAGCCGGTATTTGCGCTCGGCACGAGCGTACAACGGTCGCCAGAAGAATCGGTTCAACAGCACCACCAGCACCGCCATGATGGCGATTCCGAGCACGATGCGGCGGAAGTCTCCGGCATCGGTGGCATCCGCTATATACGCCCCGAGGCCCGTTGCTTCCAGCCGGTCATGGCCCCAACTGGCCACCTCCGCGACAATCGAGGCGTTCCACGAGCCGCCGGAGGCGGTGATGGCCCCCGTGACATAAAAAGGGAACACCGCCGGAAGCGCCACCCGTTTCCACCACAGCCAGCCCCGGATGCGCAGGTTCTCCCCGGCGTAGCGCAGGTCGGTCGGCAGCGCCGAGGCTCCGACGATCACGTTGAAGAGGATGTACCACTGGGTGCCCAGGATCATCAGCGGGCTCAGCCAGATATTGGGGTTGAGCTTCAGCAGCACGATGGCCGAGACGACGAACGGGAAGAGCAGGTTCGCCGGAAATGCGGAGAGGAACTGGGCGATCGGCTGCACCACGCTCGCCACGCGCGGACGCATTCCGATATAGACCCCGACAGGCACCCACAACAGGCTGGCCAGCGCGATCAGCACGACAACGCGCAACAGCGTGATCAGGCCCAGCACCAGGACGTGGCCGACCTCGGCGAAGTCGATGCCCGAGCGCACGAACTGCACGGTCTTCCACACTGCCACTCCCACCAGTAGTGCCAGCAGGAGGTACCAGAGAATGTCTCCCAGAAGGCTACTCTTGGCCGAGGTAGCCTTCTGGGGGCGCCGGGTGATCGGCGGCGCTTTCGGGCCGCTGCGCAGAAGCGCGGCGAAGCCTTTGGTGAGGAGATTCAGGAAATGCGAGCGGCGCAGCATGGTCAGCGCCCAGGTCTCTGTCTGGGTGAGACCGGTCTCCTGCTCCAGGTGGAACCAGTCGGCGCTGGCGATGAGCGGCCGGAACAGCAGCTGATCGAACACCAGGATCACCACGAACATGGCAGCGATCGCGTAGCCGATGGCGGCCAGGTTGCGCTGCTCGATCGCCACCGCGATGTAGGAGCCGACGCCCGGCAGCACGATCGTCGTATGGCCGACAGTGACGGCCTCGGACACGACCACGAAAAACCACCCACCCGACATCGACATCATCATGTTCCAGATGAGCGAGGGCATCCCGAAGGGCACCTCGAGGCGCCAGAATCGCAGCCACGCGCTGAGCCGGAAGCTGGCGGCCACCTCC
>CAZLYG010000022.1:0-3109 GCA_964563075.1 uncultured Steroidobacteraceae bacterium
GATACGGACGCGGTGCATGTCAGGCAGAGCAACCGCGGTATCGTTGAGCGCATCTTCGATCGGCGCCAGCATCAATGTGAGGGGTGTGCGGAACTCATGGCTCACATTCGAAAAGAACAGCGTCTTGGCCCGATCGATTTCAGCGAGCGCCTCGGCACGCCGCTGCGCCTGCTCATAGCTCTCCGCATTGGCAATGGCCGCGGCGATCTGCCCTGCAACGAGGGTAAGGAAGCTGCGATAGTTGTCGTCGAAAAGGCGGAACGGATTCAGCGCGACGACGAGCGCACCGGCCCGGGTCGCATCGCCGGTCGGCAGGATCGGCAGCACCGCCGCACGAACAGGCACTTCAGGCCACGGGCCGCTCGGCAGCCCATCCCCGAAGATGGGACGAAGATCAAGCAACGACACGCTCTGAGTATTTAGCGCCTGCGCGATGGGCCACGCGGCGCTTTCATCGAGCGGCACTGATGCGAGTGCGGCCGGGTGATCGGATTCGATACCGCACGCGGCGGCAAGCTTCATAGTCGCATTGTCCGGTGCGGCCAGATAAATCAGCGCAAAGGGCAGGTCCTGGCGGTTCGCTTCGAATGCCGCCGCGGCCCGGGCGCAAACCTCTTCGCGCCTGCGGGCGTGGGTCGCTCCCGCGGCCAGATCGCGCAACAACGCAAGCTGCCGCTCACCGATCACGCGCTGGGTGTCCTCACTGTTTGCGCACATGATGCCGCCCACAGTGGCGTCATCGTTCGGGATGGGACTGTACGAGAACGTGTAGTACGTTTCTTCCGGGTACCCATTGCGCTCCATCAGAAGGAGCTGCGCCTCGACATAGGTACCCTGCTCACCGCGCAGGGCCGTATCCAGCATCGGGCCGATATCGGACCAGATTTCACGCCAGACCTCCATCGTCGGCCGGCCTAGGGCCCGGGGATGTTTGCCACCGATAATCGACTTGTAGGGGTCGTTATAGAAATAGGTCAGCTCTTTTCCCCAGCCGATCCACATAGGTTGGCGCGAGGCCAACATGATTCGCAAGGCCATGCGCAGGTTCTGCGGCCACGTTGCGGGCCTGCCTAACGGAGTGGCACTCCAGTCGAAGGCCCGTATCAGCTCGCCGAGTTCGCCGCCACCTGCGAGGAATTCGACCCCGTTCTGCACGGGTTGAGCGTGAGAAGCAAGCGCCCCGGTATTCAAATTGAGCTCCATTTCACGGCGTTCAGCTTGTTGGTGTTGGTCAGAGCACATGGCCGCGCAAGAACACACCGATGCCCTGCGGCTGGTATTCCCGCTCTGGAGGCCTCATAGGGAGTCGAACACAGCGACACAACCCTCGCTGCAGATTGTCCTCTACCATAGCAAAATCAGCGTGGCGCGACAGCGGTGAGTCGGGCACAAATTTTGCGCAAACACGAAATGACACAGGAGACAGCAGGTAGGTGCTGCGAACACCGGATGAGGGGAGCGTCGATCTCCTCGTGACACGCGCCGTAGTCCTCGATATCGGTCTTCCCGACTTCAGCGGTTACGCGTTGGCGAAGCTCATTCGTGAGACAAAATGGGGAGAGAACGCCTTGCTGATCGCTGTGACGGGCTGGGGGCAGAGCGAGGACAAGCGCCGAGCCCAGGAAGCAGGTTTCGATCATCATCTCGCAAAACCCGTCTCGGCTGAAGCCCTCGAATCGGCTTTGCAGATGATCAAGGATATGAGAACTGTACCGAGAATGGAGAGGCCATCGGTCGATCAAGTCGTACAGCAGCGCGGCGCTCGTCGGGCAGAATAATCCTGAACTCGGACGAACGCCCGGCCGCTCTGCCAAACGGAACTGCGGAACTGGTCGTCCGCTGAGCGGACTGTGATGACGTAGGAGTGGCCACTTGCGCGTAAGGCCATGGCCCCAGTATCGGCGCCGCGGCCCTTGACCTTCATTTCGTCGTCGATGAAGTCCTTGCTCTGTTCGGTGCCGGAAACCGCGAGAGCCTCATAGGCGGCCTTTCTCGTTACGACCGCTGGAATAACCCAGAGGCATCCCTCATTGTTCTTGAGACCCTCGGCAACATGTGCCGCGACGGCACCCTGCACCCGCGCTGAGCGAAAAAAAAACCTAACTGAATCCAGGATGAATGGAGTTGCTGAACGATAGCTGATCGGCATGATTTCTGCGGATGTCAGACCACAACGGCTACAGAGACGATCTGGAATGGATAGTGCCGAACTCGTTCAACAGATGGAATCCCAGCTGAATGACGCGCTGCGCTCTCTAAGCGGCATTCCGCCACAGGATGCCGTGGTTGCCCAAAGGCGGGTTACTGAAGCCAGGCGCAGCTACGACACGCTGACGGATTTGTTGCCGAAGGTTTCGCTGAGTGGAAAACGGCGGGTCGACTTTCTGAGCAAGCTCGCGGATCTGAGGAATAGTCTGATTCGCGCTGGCGAGCAAATTTAGTCAGTTGGGGTTTTTTCTTCGGGCGGAGCTTCGCTCAGCACTTGTCGCACCTTGCGGGAGAGGTCCAGCTGTGTATACGGCTTCAGCAGCAGATCTACTCCGGCGTCGAGCCGGCCGTGATGAACGATGGCGTTGCGCGCGTAAGCCGTCGTGAAGAGCACTCGCAAGTCCGGTTGCAGGACGCGAGCTTGCTCCGCGAGTTGTCGGCCATTCATGCCGTGAGGCAGTCCCACGTCAGTGAAGAGCAGGTCGACGTGCCCGAGCTGGCGAAGCGCCTGTAAAGCAGTGGGGCCGTCCGGAGTGCCGGAGACCCGGTACCCGAGGGAAGTCAGCATCTCCACGGCGAAGATGCGCACGTCGTCATTGTCCTCAACCACCAGGATCGATTCCCCGGTGGCTGTGTCCTGGGTGACAGATGGCTCAACGGACACCACAGGCACGTTTGCAGCAAAACGGGGTAGATACAACTTGATCGTCGTGCCTTCGCCCGGCTCACTGTAGATCTTGACGTGGCCCCCGGATTGTTTGACGAACCCGAAGACCTGCGACAGCCCGAGTCCCGTACCCTGCCCATCGCTTTTAGTCGTAAAGAAAGGATCGAATGCGCGAGCGACCACTTCCTTCGACATACCCACCCCGGTGTCGCTGATCGCGATCATAACGTATTG
>CAZLYG010000022.1:3119-21851 GCA_964563075.1 uncultured Steroidobacteraceae bacterium
TACTTCGACGTGCTGGGCCGCGTACGTGTCATCCAGGAATGCGTTCGCCGTCTCGATCGTGAGTTTGCCGACTCTCTGCATGGCATCTCGCGAGTTGATCGTGAGATTGAGGATGGCGGTTTCCAGTTGATTGGTGTCGACTGACACGTTCCACAGACCGCTGCTGAACACCGTCTCTACGGCAATTCCCTCGCCGATGGCATGGCGTACGAGGTCCGCCATGTTCTGTATGAGCTTGTTGGCGCTTACTACTGTTGGATTCAGAGGCTGCTGCCGGGCGAAAGCCAGCAGTCTTTGTGTGACCGCCGCCGCTCGATCTGTGTTGCGCTTCGCAATATCCAGAAATCGGAGAATCGTGGGATCCGCTGCCTCGAGCCGGGCGCGGATCACGTCCAGGGAATTCTTGATGACGTGCAGGATGTTGTTGAAGTCGTGGGCTATGCCGCCAGTGAGCTGACCGAGCGCCTCCATCTTGTGAGATTGCGCGAGCGCGGCGCGCGCCTGCTCGAGGGCTTGTTCCTGCTCGATCTTCTCCGTCACGTCCCGCGTGAGCTTCACGAAGCCGTTGAGCCTGCCTTCGGGATCGTACAGGGCAGTCACTACGGCTCTGGAGTAAAAACGCGTCCCGTCCCCGCGTACACGCCAGCCTTCCAGCTCGTATTTTCGCTGCCGGGCAGCCACATCCAAAGCTCGCTCCGGCACACCAGCCCTTTGATCCTCCTCGGTGAAGAAACAGGAGAAGTGGCGTCCGATGACCTGATCGGCCGAGTAGCCTTTGATTCTCTGTGCGCCCGCGTTCCAGGATGAGACATAACCGCGTGCATCCAGCACATACAGCGCGTGATCACTGACACCCTCCACCAGCGCTCGCAGTTGGATCTCGTCGGAGCGCTTCTCTGCTGACAATCGCGAGCGTTCCCGGTGAGCGATCCTGCTGCTGACGCCGGAAGAGGGCATGTATGCCGACGTCCTCGATCTGCTCCTGGGCGTATTCAATAGCGAGTTCGGGTACTTCGGCTATATCAGTCAGGAGGGACATCTCGTCTGTCCGTCCATGACGCGCCACATCTTCCCTCAATGCCAAGTTCCAGATAAGGACATCGTTTTTCGCCGGGAAATCTGGGGGGGACTCTGGGGACGCATCCTCCTCGAGCGCAGGTCGCTCATCAAGAACGAGGTCCACCGGGTTCCCCACGGCCATCTTCCGATCTTTCGCTCGTTCGGTTCCCCGATCCTTTATCGCTCGCAGCTCATCGGACAATTCCACTTTGCTAACCGGGCGAGCGACTATGGCGATGATGATGTCACCTTGTTGGAACAGATATGCGACTTCGTCGCGCCCGTGCTCAACGCCCGTCTGCGGCACGATGAAGAAGAGCGGGCACGCACCAAGGCTGAAGAAGACCTGCGACTTGCCAACGACAAGCTGACGGAAAAGGTACGCGAGCTCGAGCGCGTGAATCTGGCGCTCATCGATCGTGAGGAGCGCATGATCGAGCTCAAAGCGGAGATCGAGCGGCTGCAGAAGAGCTGACCGTGGCAATTCCCTTCGCAGGCCTTGCTCCCGATGAGCGTGGAGCTCGCGGGGCGGGCGAGATCGGCGCGTTCGATCTTCAAGGGGCATTGGCGCTCGGACAGGACCTGCGCCGGCTGTGCCGGACGGCGCATGCAACCTCCGACCTGGCAATCGCTGCCGTGGAGGTGTTGAACTCGTTCGACCACGATCAACGCCCCGCCTGCGTGCTGGTTCTGGCGGCCGTCACGCGAGCTTGCAACGAGCTGCCCCGGAAATTGCAGGCAGTGTCACGCGAGCTCGCTCCCGCGCCACCGCTCTGTCTGCAGGTGCTTGCAAGTCGTGGCATCGAGCCGACCTGGAATGAGGTGACCGGATCGCCGCACGACCGGGAAATGCTTCTCATCAATGAGGCCGGCTCGGTCCTCACCGAGATGGCTCGGCAACTACGCCATCAGGATGTGGCTCGACCGCCTGTGACGACTTTCCTCATACCTCACCCTGAGGCCTGGCCTGCAATATCGGATAAAGACTTCATTACCTCATACGATGTGCGGTCTATTTTCGGATTCTCTGCATCCGTATCGGACGTCCACACGATAGTTGCCATCGGGTTCTGTCGAGCAGCGCTTGAACTGCGTGTGGTCAGGCTATTCGAAATCGTGGCCTCTTATGCGCGCGTGCAGTGGCTTTCGACACCAGAAATGCGCTCGGCCTTCGGGGCAGGCAGTGACCCCGCACTGGTAGCGGCGCTGGAAGATATGGTTCGCCTGCAAGAGCGGCTCACCAGCGATGCAGTCGCGGAGTACCGTCGTAGCGCAATGGAGCTGCGGCGTTCGGCGCAGCGCGAGGCAGAGATGTCTTCTAACGCGGCAGAGCAGCAGGCACGGTATTTGTCGCGCCTGCAGCGGGCGATGCTCAATGTCATCGATGACCTGCGGCAGGCGCGTGAATCGCTGGCTGCCACGGTGGAATTGCGCACTCGGGAGCTCGCGGCAGCAAACCAGAAGCTCGAGGCGCGCAATCGGGAGCTCGAGGAGTTCGTCTACATCGCCTCTCATGATCTCCAGGAACCGTTGCGAACCGTCGGCGGTTACCTTCAATTGGTGCAGCGCCGCTATAAAGATATGCTGGGCGTTGATGCTGACGAATTCATACGCTATGCGATCGAAGGCGCCCAGCGAATGAACGCGCTGATCGAATCGCTGCTCGTTTACTCGCGCGTCACCTCCAGCGAGAGGGGGCGGGAAGTCGTATCTCTGGACGATGCACTGACGTTGGCGAAGAGGAATCTGGCGCTGAGCATCGAGGAGACCGGCACGATTATCGACTGCCCCAAGCCTCTCCCGTGCCTGCGCGCGGATCGTATTCAGTTCATCCAGCTGTTCCAGAACCTTTTGTCAAATTCCATCAAATTCTGCGGACCAAGGGCTCCGCATGTACACATCACCTACAGCATGCGCGAGGATATGCATATACTGGAGTTTCGAGACGAGGGAATCGGGTTCAATCCTCGCTTTGCCGAGCGAATCTTTAAAATTTTCCGTCGCCTGCAGCGCGATACGCCAGGTACCGGTATCGGCCTGTCCGTGTGCAAGAAGATCGTCGAGGCGCATGGGGGGACGATCAGCGCCGATGCAAGGCCGAACGAAGGCGCCACATTCACCATTCGCTTGCCCAGATCGGGGGCAGCAGAGGTCTGAGCCGTGATCGAGATTCTGCTCGTGGATGATTCCGAGTTGGACTGCCGCCTCACCCTCGAGGCGCTCAAAGACGCCAAGCTGCGCAACACCATTCACGTCGTGAACGACGGCGAAGCGGCATTGGAGTACCTGCGGCGCCCAGGGGGGCGGCGGCCGGACCTCATCCTGCTGGACCTGAATCTGCCTGGCCTCGATGGTCGCGAGGTGTTGGAGGAAATCAAGGCCGACCCTGCTCTGAAGCACATTCCGGTCGTTATTCTGACGACTTCACGCGCCGAAGCAGACGTCCTTCGCTCGTATCAGTCGCACGCCAATTGCTACGTCACCAAGCCGGTCGATCTGGAGCAGTTCTCGAAGGTGGTGCGGTCGATCGAGACGTTCTGGTTCTCTGTTGTGAGTCTCGTGCCCTCCGGAGGCGGCGCTTGAGCACGATGCGTATCCTGCTCGTCGAGGACGAACCGCGGTATGCGCGTTTTCTCCGCGAGGTGTTACTCGCGGAGGAAACCCGGGACCACGAGCTCACGTCCGTCGAGTCGCTCGATGAGGCGGTGGCGCAGCTGCGCAGCGGCTCCTTCGATATCGTACTTCTAGATCTCGGATTGCCCGATGCCGACGGGATCGAAGCGCTCACGGCCGTCTCGGCAGTGGCGCCAGCCATGCCTGTGGTGGTGTTGAGTTCTCTCAGTGCGCTCGATATTGCTCTGGAGAGCATGCGTCACGGCGCACAGGAATACCTCGTAAAAGGTCAATCGGAACATCTGTTGCTGCCACGAGCCATTCGGAATGCCATGGAGCGCAAGCGGCTGCAGGACGCCGCTCTGGTGGCTCGCAACGAGGCCGTGCGCGCCAACAAGGCCAAAGATGCTTTCCTCGCGATGCTCGGCCACGAGCTGCGCAATCCGTTGGCTCCCATCGTCACGGCCCTCGAGCTCATTCGTCGTCGTGATTGCTCCGGGATCAACCGTGAGCTCACCATCATTGAGCGACAGGTAGACAGCCTTGGCCGCTTGGTGGATGACCTGTTGGATGTCGCACGGATTGCGCGCGGCAAGCTGGATTTGAATCGCATCGCGATCGATCTGGCCGAAGTCGTGGAGACAGGGGTAGAGGTCGCGATGCCGCTCATTACCGAGCGGCGCCATCGGCTCACCGTGAATGTTCCTCGCGGCCGGACGATTGTCATAGCAGATCGCGCCCGCATGGCTCAGGTCATCGCGAATCTGCTGACCAACGCCGCGAAATACACCGAGCCAGGCGGCCGCATCGACGTGAGCGCTGGGCTCGACGGCGGCCTCGCGGTGCTGCACGTTCGCGATACCGGTATTGGGATGTCTGAGGAATTGCTGGCGCGTGTGTTCGAATGGTTCGAGCAAGGTGAGCAGTCACTTGCTCGTACGAGCGGTGGTCTTGGCCTTGGCCTGGCGATCGTGAAGAACATTCTGACGTTGCATGGCGGATCTGTCAGTGCAACATCACAGGGACCAGGCAAGGGGAGTGAGTTCGTGGTGCGCCTCCCTGTCGTGGTGGCTCAGGCTGAAGCTCCTGCGGCAAGTCTGCCAAGCGCCAATCCGCCGGAGGCGCCGCGTTGTCGCGTGCTCATCGTGGACGACAATAGTGACGCCGCCGAGATGCTTCGGATCGGTCTCGAGATGCGTGGGCATCAGGTGTTCGCGAAGCACGACGCACCGAGCGCCCTTGCGGTACTGGCGGAAGCGGCGCCCGATCTCGCTTTACTCGACATTGGCCTGCCCGGAATGGATGGGTATGAGCTGGCGCGCTGCATTCGGACGACGCTCCGCGAGCGGGCCCCCGTCCTGGTGGCCCTCACCGGCTATGGGGGTGCAATCGAGCGCGAGCGCGCCCGGGCGGCCGGTTTCGCGCACCACCTGGTGAAGCCGGTCGGACTCGAGGTGCTCACGGAAATGATCGTCAATCTGTCGCGTCAGCGCGCGGACGAATCAACTTGAACCTCCCAGCGCGCGCTGAAGGGCCGCCAAGTCCATGGGCTTTACCAAGTGACCATCGAATCCAGCGGCCTGGCTACGCTTTAGATCCTCCGGTTGGCCGTACCCGCTAAGTGCGAACAACCGCAGGCCAGTGAGCTCCGGGGTTGCACGCAGTCGCTGTGCGAGTTGGTAGCCGTCCATATCGGGCAGTCCAATATCGACCAGTGCTACATCAGGATGGAAGGCCGCGGCACGCTCGAGCGCCTCGTTAGGTCGATAAGCCACTTGGGTCTGGTGCCCCTCAGTAGCGAGTAACATTGACAGTGAATCGGCTGCATCGATGTTGTCGTCCACGATGAGGATACGGCGGGGCGTGGAACTGAACGTTATTGCGTCCATTTTCGGCTGGATTGGCAATTGCAGGCGCGGCAGCCGAATCTCAAAAGCAGAGCCGCGTCCAACGCCTGCGCTGCGAGCGACTACCGCTCCCTCATGCATGTTGATAAGGCGTTTGACCACTGCTAACCCGATCCCTAATCCTCCCTGAGCCCGGTCGAGAGTGCGCTCACTCTGCACAAACATATCAAATACACGCGGCAGCAGCTCAGCGGAGATACCCACGCCGCTGTCCGACACTTCGATGAAGGCGTTCTGCTCGTCCCCGCGAGTACAAATCGAGAGTTGACCCCCGGCCTCGGTGTACTTAATCGCGTTGGTGAGGAGATTGGCGACGCACTGCACGAGTCGCGCGAAATCGCCGTTCACATACAAATGACCGTAACTGGTAGCTGTAATTGCAAGGTCGTGGCGCCTTTCGCGTAGCTGCGGCTCTACCATTTCGACGGCGTGGGCTACCACGTCGGCAAGATCGACGTGGCTCTTCTGTAGCGCAATGCGGCCCTGGGTGATGCGCGACACATCGAGCAGATCATCCACCAAGCGGGTGAGTTGCGTGAACTGACGTTTGATGATCCCGATCGCGGCGCGAGACTTGGGGTCATCGCCAAGGGTCCGGGAGAGTAGCTCGCTGGCCATGCCGATCGGAGCTAATGGGTTGCGCAGCTCATGGGCGAGCATGGCGAGGAACTCGTCCTTTTGTCGACTCGCCTCCTCGAGCGCAGTCTGTACTTGTTTGCGCGCCGTGATATCGATGGCAGTGCCGATGACGCGCACGCACCTTCCAGTTAGGTCGAAGATTCCGCGTCCCTTGGCGGCGACCCAGCGGATTACTCCATCCTCTTTCCCGACGGTTCGGTATTCGACGTCATAGAGCGCACGGCGCTCCGGATCGAGTGCTGCGGCGAACGCCTGGCTCGTGCGCTCTCGATCCTCCGGATGCAGCCCGGCATAGAAGTCCGTCATGGAAACCGGCACCTCTGGCGAAATGCCGAACATGGCCTTCACACGAGAGGGCCAAAAAAGCGTGTCAGTCAGGAGATCGACGTCCCAAAGGCCAACCTCAGCGGCCTCAGTCGCAAGACGCAGCTGCTCCTCGCGCTCCGCGAGAATGATCTGTGAATCCTCGCGGGCGGTGGTGTCCGCCGCGTTAGTGAGATAACGCTCGCTCGTCGCCACCGTGGTGCGCCTGCGTGATGCTTGAGCTTGGCGGAAATATGGAACCGAGGGCGCTATCTTAGCCCTCCCGAATAACTATGTGAAAGTGAGCTATCTACCATCGGCCGGCGGCCGTGCGCCCATTTTTGGACAATAGCATGATCCTGCAGTTGGCCTTATGGAGTTGCCTCCAACCGACCGTACAGTCTGCGGGTTGTTGAAAGCTGCGGATGAACTCACGGGTGACTTCAGGCGCAGGGCTTGCCGATCAGATTGCCCGCGCCACCGGCTCGATCAAGCTGGGGTCATTCGGCCCTTTCACGTTGTTCACCTTCCTCCCGACCTGCCAGGCGACCATCAGATTGCTCGGGTACGGTATCAGGGATGCAACCGTGCCGCAGAAATGGCGTGCATATCGCGGCAAGCGGCGGCACTGGATTGATCGGCAGGACGTGCTTACCGCATCCACAAGCCGTGCCTGGCGTACTCGCTGTTCTCTTCCTCAAGCGACCGGGCAAATCGGGGCATCTCGACGGTCGTTATGAATCGTCGGCGCTTGCTCTCCGGGAATCGCACGATCCCGTAACCGGATTGACGTAGTCGCGAGGAGCGTGGCCGGCGGTCCTGGCCCAGTTGCACATCTTGCGGACGACTTCCAGGATATCGTTCGCCACATACGGAAACCGCGTGCCGACCACCCTGTGGGTTCGATCTCCGCGCTCGTGACGCTCGTGACGAGCCGGGTGTTCAGCTTCGGCAGCACGTAGCGCCGTATCCTGAGTCATCGTCCTTCCACTGCCGGCGCTTGTTCTTGAGATGGCTCTCAAGGAACGCCTCGAACGGCTTCTCGAGAGTCTTCAACTTCTTGAGCGCATCGGCTTGCTGCTTACACCTTTGTTGCGTGCGCGCATCATCGCGGCGGCGTCGGCCGGAGCTTGTGTGACCGCTACCAAACCACCCTCGGGAGCTCGGGAAAAGGCGCGGCACCTAGCGGCCTAAGTGCCTCATTCTGAACGCCCGTCAGCGGATCGACTACCTGCGGCGGTGTGGGCCCCCGAGGTGGCGCCGTGACAAAAACGTCACGTCACCCTGTTTTTCTTTCATACCCAATGGCTGGCCCACCTCAATAGAGTCTGCGCCGGGTCGCGGGGCTCGTGTGCTGTTTGTGGTGCACGAGTCCCGTCTGTTCAGAATAAGCAGGCGAGGGGGCATGACTACGAAACACGATGTGCGGCCGCAGCACGCCGCGAATTTCCGGGTGGTGGCGAACAGCGCGCGGGGTCAGTCTGGTACGCGGTACCTCCTGCACACCACGCTTGCGATTGGCCTGGGCCTGGCGGCGTACCAGCCGGTTCGAGCCCAGGCGCCCGCTGAGGCCGCGCCGGAGCTCCAGGAAGTGGTGGTCACCGGCTCGCGCATTCAGCGCAGCGCGGACCTGCAATCCTCGAGCCCGCTGGTCACCGTCACCTCCGACGTGCTGACGAACATCAGCACGGTGGGTGTCGAGAATGCGCTGAACCAGATGCCGCAGTTCGTGCCGGCCCAGACGCAGTTCGTCACCAACGATAATTCGCCGAGCGCCACCGACGTTCCCGGCGCCGCTACCATCAACCTGCGCGGTCTGGGCACCAACCGCACCCTGGTGCTGCTGGATGGACGCCGCGCCCAGCCGTCGAATATCGCGCTCGTGGTGGATGTCAACTCCATCCCGGCCGCGGCCATCGATCACGTTGAAGTGGTCACCGGCGGCGCATCGGCCGTGTACGGTGCCGATGCGATCGCAGGCGTCGTCAATTTCAGGCTGAAGGAACACTTCCAGGGCGCCGAGCTCGATGCCCAGACCGGCATCACCCAGGCGGGGGACGGCATGGAGTCGCGCCTGAGCGCGACGCTGGGAACCGACTTCGCCGACCACAAGGGCAACATCATCACCATTCTCGAATGGGCCAAGCGCAACGCGGTGTATCAGGACAACCGCTCCTTTTACACCGATGCCTGGCAGGACCCGTACAGCAGCCCCGGCCAGCGCCAGATGTTCACGTTCAATGACTACAATCCCGGCACCAATGCGCCGAGCAAGGCGGCGGCGAACAGTATCTTCGGCACGACTGTTGACAACACCACCGCATTCTTTTTCAACAACAACACCAACAACGTCCCCAACATGACGTTGTTCAAGAGCGATGCCGGCTGCAGCTCGGCGAATGGTGGGGTTGCCACCGTCGGCCTCACCAGTCCGCTGCCGTCAAACACGGTCGCACAGGCGTATAAGTGCGGCTCCTTGAGCCAGAACTATGAGCAGGGCCTGGTGTCCAGTCCGCTGACCCGGTATTCGATGTTCAGCAGGGTGAACTACCAGCTCAACGACAATCTGACGGCCTTCGTCCAGGGCAACTTCGCGGCAAACGACGTCATCTCGAACACGCTGTACACGCCGTCGCGCTCCTCATGGAGCCTCAGCATCCCCTATTGCAATCCCGCCAACATGGGGACTTTCACTGCTGCCACGTGCGCGGCTACCGACGCGGCCTATCCAGTGCCCACGCAGATGGCGACGTTGCTGAATTCACGCGCGAATTCCAGTGCGCCCTGGACGCTGGAAAGCACCATGAGTTACCTGGGTCCCCGCATTGCCGACATCAAGACCGATGTGTACCAGGTCATGGCGGGCCTGGACGGCACACTGCCATTCAGGGACTGGACCTGGGAAGCCTATGTGTCGCACGGCGAGACCACCATTGACGACAACATGCAGTCCGGCTTCGCCTCGGTGCAGAACTACCAGGGTGTTGTGCTGAACAACGGACTGGGTGCGAATGGTTCGGGTACCACGACCGGCGCCTATGGCGTCGGCTATAGCCAGGCGGGCTATGCCGCCAGTATCGGTGCGAATGCGAGCTGCACCAGCGGCCTGCCGATCTTCAACCCGTACGCATTCCCGGTGTCCTCGAACTGCATCGCGGCCATCGGCCTCAACATGAACTCCACGACCAGCCTGCGGCAGGACATCGTCGAGGTCACGACCCAGGGCGGAATCCTCAATCTGCCCGCGGGCGAGTTGCGCGGCTCGTTGGGCGTGGACTGGCGGAGGGACTACGGGGTTTTCACTCCGGATCCGGACCTGAGCTCCAGCTCGGTGTACGAGAACGTGGCGGGCACCTTCAGCACCGCGGGGGCGGCGGGCGCGACCGAGGTCAAGGAGGTGTACGGGGAACTGCTGGTGCCGGTGCTGAAGGATCTGCCCGCGATCAAGTCCCTGAACCTGGAGTTGGGTGACCGCCTGTCAGATTACAACACCGCGGGCAAGACCCAGACCTGGAAGGCATTGCTGAACTGGGCGCCCACCAGCTTCCTGACCTTCCGCGGGGGCCTGCAGTACGCGGTGCGCGCGCCGAACGTGGCCGAGCTGTACGTCGGCAACTCCGTGGTCACCTCGAGCCTGGGGGCGTACGGCGATCCCTGTATTTCCGGTGGCCCGAGCGGCAAGCAGGTCATCTGGGGGAACAACGTAAACAATCCCAACCTGACATCGGTGCAGGCGCTATGCCGCGCCCTCATCGCGGGCACGCATGCCGGCAGCGGCATCGGTCAGGCCGCGGCCAACAGCATCGACCTGAACACCTGGCAGGGCGGGAACGCCAACATCACCACGAGCGATAACGAGATCCAGCAGGGTAATCCCAATCTGAAGCCGGAGAAGGCGCATACCGCTACCGTGGGCATGGTGCTGAGCTCGCCCTTCGACAGCGCGGCCCTGCATTCGATGACGGCGACGGTGGACTACTACAAGATCCACATGACCGATACCATCGGCGTGATCGACTCGCTCACCGTGTATGAGAATTGCTTCAATTACTTCGGCACCAATCCGAGCTACGACCCCAACAACCGGTATTGTGGGTTGATTACGCGCGACAGCAAGACGGGAGGCCGCTCCTCTACCGCGGGGCTGTACACCAACCTGGGCTCGCTCGACACCCGCGGCCTGGACTTCACCTTCAACTGGCGGGCGGCTCTGCAGGACATGTTCGGTCACGGGGCCGGTGCCCTGGGCTTCCATGTTGCTGGCACGTGGCTGATGTCCTACAAGGCGCAGACCGCTCCGGGGGCGGCCATCCTGGAGGACGCCGGCACCGGGTCGTACTACAGCTACCGTACGCTGACGGGCCTGAGCTACGACGTCGGGCCGGCCAATGTGGAACTGGACTGGACGCACCTGCCGTCAATCGAGAACTCGATCGCGGCATCGCAGCCCACCACGACCATCCTGCCGACGTCGGCCTACAACCTGTTCAACCTGTCCACCGGCTGGGACTTCTCGAGCAACTGGGGCATCAGGTTCGGTATCGACAACCTGATGAACCGCCAGCCGCCGGTCGTGGGCGCGCAGCCGGGTATCACCGATGCGGCTGGACTCACCAACGCCAGCGTCTATGACGTCCTCGGTCGCAGGTTCTACGTCTCTCTCAAGGCGAAGTTTTGACAAGTCTTGCGGATATGTCCGCAGAAAGCTGGCGGCGCTGCGCGCCGCCGGCTTCCGGCGCCGACAGGTGGCCGCGTGATGCCGATTTGCAAGTGACCGGTGTGATGAATTGCCAGAGCCGGGGCTTTGGGCTTGGGCATATGCTTACGAGAACTGCTTAGAGGGGATCATGGCTGACACGTCTCTGCGCGCCGCGGCTTCACGCAATCAGACACGCGGGTGCGTACGCAAAACACTGCTTGGCGCGTTCTCGATCGCATTCGGCATGGCGCTCGCCGTCCCGGGCTGGGCCCAGGGCGGGGTTGGCCGGGACAAGACACCGCCGGATCTGATGGGTGAGTGGACGCTGGCCGACGATCAGGACCCGGGTCAGCCGACACTGGGCGATTATCTGGGAATGCCGTTCAACGATGCCGGGCGGATGCGCGCCGATACGTCGGCCGAATCCATCCAGGGCACCCCCGAATATCGCTGCCGTCCACACTCTGCGCCGCACACGTGGCGCGGCGTCGGTGGCGCACGCATCCTGAAGGATCTCGACCCTCTGACACGCGATGTGACGGCTTACCATTTCCAGTACTGGCGCTCCCTCGACCGTTCTGTGCACCTGGATGACCGCCCGCATCCGCCGGGCTACGCCCCGCACAGCTGGGCGGGTTTTGCGACTGCCGAGTGGCAGGGGGACACCCTGGTCATCAAGACCACGCATTTCAAGGATGGCACTCTGCAGCGTGGCGGCCCGCAGACCAGCGACATATATACGATGACAGAATACTTGACCCGTCATGACGACTACCTGACGGTCACGCAGATCGTCGATGACCCGGTCTACATGGATGAGCCTTACCTCGTCTCGGTGGTCTACGACTACGATCCCAATTCGGCCGTGCAGATGGAATCCTGTGTGACGACTGCGCTCGGCGATGGCACGGACCCGTACTTTGTCCCGCACTTCCTGCCTGGTGAAAACACCGCGCTGCAGGACTGGTTGAAGAAGGATAACTGGGTTCCCGTCGAGCCCACGCGTGGCGGCGCCGTGACGGCCTATCCCGAGTACCTGATCAACGGCAAGAACGCCAAGCCGCCGATTTCGCATTCTGTTGTGTCCGTAGAGAAGGCGGTCGAGGAGCAAAGCCCGCGAGATGGCGAAGTCCATGTCCTGCCCGTGCAGGGTAACGTCTACATGCTCGTCGCCGACGGCAGCAATATCACCGTATCGGTGGGTAAGAGCGGTGTGCTCGTCGTCGATGCCGGCTCGCGCAAGATGTCGGACAAGGTGCTCGCCACCATCACCCGTCTGCAGGCTCAGGCGACCGCCGCGGTCAGACCGAACGACTGCAACGGCTCGGAATGCCCCGGGATGACGAGCTGGGCCAGTCCGCGCATGAACGAGATCATTGCTTCGCCGGCCCCCGCTCGCCCGATCCGCTACGTCATCGATACGGATGCTTCACCGGATCATGTGGGAGGCAACGAGGTGCTGGCGAAGGCGGGTTACTTCGCCCGCAAGGGTGGCACGAACGTCGAGAATGGTCTGCTCCCGACGGCCATCGTCCTGGCATACGAGAATGTGCTGACGCGGATGCAGAACGCGCCGGGCGGCGACAAACTGCCGCTCGAGGCGCTTCCGAGCGACACCTACTCCTGGAAATTCAACAAAATCAGCGAGTACGTCAATGGCGAGGGAGTGGAAATTTTCCACGAGCCGAACGCGATCAGCGACGGCGACAGCATTGTCCAGTTCCGCCGTTCCGAGGTGATCAGCACGGGGGACATTTTCTCCACGGTCACCTACCCCATGATCGACGTCAAGGCGGGCGGGACGATCGATGGCGAGATCGACGCGCTCAACCATCTCCTGGACCTGACGATCTCGGAATACCGTTCGCAGGGCGGAACGTGGCTCATTCCGGGACGAGGCCGCTTGTCGGATGCGGGAGATCTTGCCTCCTATCGCAACATGGTCGTGATGATTCATGACCGTATCAAAAAGCTGAAGGACGAAGGCAAGACGCTTGCCCAGGTGCTGGCTGCACATATCACCATGGACTTCGATGTGCGCTATGGGGTGGACAAGAGCTGGACCCCGGCGCAATTCACCGAGGCTGTTTATCGAACTCTTCCGACGGCTAAGGGCGGGAAGAAAGGAGCTGCAAAGTGATCACTGCCCCAAAGTTTGCACGAATCCTTGAAAACGCCCGGAGGGCGGCCCCGGAGGGGCGAGGCGCGCAGCGCCGAGTAATTGCCTTGGTCGCAATGGCAGCCACGCTGACCGTGACCCTGCTCCCGGTGAGTATCGCCGAGGCGCATCACTCGTATGCGGCGACGTTTGATGTCGACCATCACATCAATCTGGATGGCACGGTGACGCAGTTCGGATTCCGCAATCCGCATTCGTACATCCAGATCGAGGTTCCCGACGGCAAGGGCGGCATGGTGCGCTGGTCCGTCGAGTGGAGCGGCACGGCTTCACTGTCGCGTCAGGGTATCAATCGCGGTTCGTTGAAGGTCGGCGATCACGTCAAAGTGGTGGCATCGCCCTCGCGTGTGAAGGGGGAAATGCGCGCCCAGATCGTCACGTTGATTCGCGAAAAGGATGGTCTGACCTGGGGCCTCAAGCCCGGCGAGAAAGTGGACTGAGGGCCACGGAAACAACATGAAGAGAAAGATACCGTCACCCTCCGCGGCCGTTGTCGTGCTGGCCGCCCTCGGGGCGCTGCTGGCCTCCGGGGAAATCACTGCCCAGCCGCCGGGCGGCGGCGCTCGAGGTCCTGTCCAGACGGGGCAAGCCGCGGCGACCGTGGACCTCACCGGAGACTGGGTGTCGGTGATCACGGAGGACTGGAAGTTCCGCATGCTCACGCCGAACAAGGGTGTATTCGACGGCCTGCCCCTCAATGCGGAAGGGCGGCGCGTCGGTGACACCTGGGATCCCAATCAGGATGCCGCCAACGGTGAGCAATGCCGCGCGTATGGCGCGGCAAATATCATGCGCATGCCGGGGCGCCTGCGCATCAAGTGGGAAGGCAACGATACCCTGCGCATCGATGCCGACGCCGGTGAGCAGACGCGATTGTTCAAGTTCGGTCCGCCGGTAAAGCCTGGCGAGCCCTCGTGGCAGGGCTCGACACACGCCGAATGGCACAGGCCGACCGGTCCGGCCGCGCCGGGTACGGGTGGTTCGCTCAAAGCGGTGACCACCGGGCTCAAACCGGGATATCTGCGCAAGAACGGCGCCCCGTACAGCGATGCAACGGTGTTGACCGAATACTACGAACGCGAGACTGCGCCGAACGGCGACTCGTGGCTCATCGTCACGCAGATCGTGAAGGATCCGAAGTATCTGCGAGCTCCGTACATCACGACCGCCAACTTCAAGAAAATCCCCGACGGCGAGGGCTGGCATCCGACTCCCTGCTCCGCCCAGTGATCACTGCGTCAACTGACAACAGCTCGCGCTGCCGGGCGTTCATGAACCTCTGATCGGATGGCTGCCTGAATTGACTTCCTCCGCTCTCTTCCATGCGGTCACAGCCACCGCGTTCAGCCAGTTCATCCAGAGAACGCATGGCATGATTGCCGGCATCCAGATGGTGCACATCATCTGCCTGGCCTGCGTGTTTGCGCTGGCGTTGGCTGTGGCGTTGCGGCTGGCGGGCCGAGGCTTCGATTCCGAGTCCATCGGCAGCTTGTGCCGCCGATTCGTGCCGGCCATCTGGGTCTGCGTGGCTCTGCTGCTGCTGACGGGTGCGCTGCTGATCATTGCCGAGCCGGGCCGTTCGCTGCCCAAGCCGGTCTTTTACATCAAAATGGGGTTGATCGTGCTGGCGCTCACCATGACTTCGGCCATTACCCGGCGGGCGCGCCGTGCGGAGCGGGTTGGCGCACCGGCTCCGGTCAGCGTAAGTCTGGCAGTGATCTACATGCTCCTGTGGTGCTCCATCATCGTTGCCGGCCGCCTGATCGCTTACTACTGACGGACATTTGAGGCTGAATCCCCGTGCTTCTTGAATTCTCGCAGTGGCTGGGTGCTACCCGCCTGGGTGCGGCTGTTGCCGAGGACTGGTTCCCGAAGGTCGAATGCGTCCACGTCATTGCGCTCGCCACCGTGGCGGGCACGATCTTCCTGGTGGATACCCGCCTGATCGGCCTGACCTCGACACGGGTCTCCTTCCGCCTCATTTCCAGCCGCCTGCTGCCCTGGACATGGGCTGGCTTCATCCTGGCGGCCATTACCGGCTTTCTGCTGTTCGCCTCCAATTCCGTCGCCTATTACGAGAATGGCGCATTCCGGCTCAAGTTGCTGCTGATGATCCTGGCGGCGGTGAATATGCTCTACTTCGAGTTGGTCACTTTCCGCAACGTGGCCGCATGGGATATGTCCGCGAAGCCGCCTTTCGCGGCCCGCCTCGCCGGGGTTATCTCATTGGCGTTGTGGTGCGGTGTGATCATGACGGGCCGCTGGATCGGATTTTCCGTATAAGGTTCTGTGTCAAAGACATAGCGACGTGAAATATCCTCACAGCCCCTGTATGGCGCCAGGCGTTCGCCTCGCGCTAACTTATGCGACTAACGATTTTCGGCTTCGAGGGGAAGCCTGATGGTGGCGCGTCACGGTTTGAGCCATTCCGTCCGCAGCGCGGCGGTGCTCGCACTGCTGTCGTTTGCGTTGATTCACGGCAACGCCATGGCCGCGAGCGATATCGCCGATGCGGCCATGAATGGCGATGCCGCGCTCGTCATGAAGCTGATCGCGGCCAAGGCCGACGTGAATGCGCCCCAACCGGATGGCAGCACGGCCCTGCATTGGGCCGCGCACCACGATGATGTGAAGCTGGCGGAAGCGCTCCTGCGCGCGCATGCCAATCCGAGCGCCGCCATGGAGAATGGCATGACGCCGCTGTTGCTCGCCTGCGAGAGCGGCAATGCCGATCTCGTGAAGGAGCTGCTGGAGGCAGGCGCCGATCCCAACCAGACCCTCGAGAATGGCGAGACGCCGCTGATGATGGCGGCGCGAACAGGAAGCGTTCCGGTGCTCGCCGCCCTGGTGGCCAAAGGGGCCAAGGTCGACGACAAGGAGAAACTCCGCGGCACGACCGCCCTGATGTGGGCCGCCGCGAACTCGAACGCCGCTGCGGTCCGGTTCCTTATTTCAAAGGGTGCCGATGTCAGCCTGCGCTCTGGCACCACTCCGCCGGGTCGCCCTCCTTATCTTGCGCCGGCCGGCCGCCACCGAATCGAGGACTTCATCAACGGTCGCGGGGGAAGTGGTGGCGGCCACCGCGTCGAGGAGGACGACCCCAAATCGCGTGCCCAGCTGGCCCAAGAAAAGGAGCTCGCGGAGAAGGCGCTCGCGGCATTCCCGGCACCGAAGCCCGTCAAGCCGCCCCACGAGCTGTGGGGCGGTCTCACTCCGTTGGACTTCGCCGTTCGTCAAGGCAGCATGGAGACGGTGAAAGTGCTGGTCGGCGCTGGTGCCGACGTCAACCAGCGCAGCGAGTACGGGTGGACGGCACTGCTTGTCGCCACCCAGAACCGCTTCTACAAGATCGGTGTCTATCTGCTCGATCACGGGGCCGATCCGAACATCGCCAACGATGGCGGCTGGACCCCGCTCTACATCGCGACGGACAACAGGAACATCGAAGGCGGCGACTATCCCACGCGCAAGCCGGACATGGACCATCTCGACTACATCAAGCGGCTGTTCGCTTCCCACGCGGACCCGAACTTGCGCATGCGCTCGAGCACGGAGACGCGCACTATCTTCACGCACCAGTGGCTCCAGGAAGAGGGCGCGACGCCGTTCCTGCGTGCCGCACAGTCGGGCGACCTCGTGCTGTTGAAACTGCTGCTCGCGCACGGCGCGGATCCGCACATCAACACGGATGACGGAGTGACGCCGCTGATGGTGGCGAGCGGTATCGGCTGGGTCGAGGGCGTCACGTATGAGTGGTCGCCCAAGGAGACGCTCGATACTGTGAAACTGCTGCTGGATCTCGGTGCGGACGTGAATGCGCAAGATCATATCGACGGTCGCACGGCGCTGATGGGAGCTGCACACAAAGGCCGCAACGATGTGATCCAACTGCTCGTAGACCACGGGGCCGATCTGTCGCTGCGCGATATCGGCAGCCGCGACACTATCAACAGGCTCGCGGGCGTGCGCTTCCAGGCGATCGACTACGCGGACGGGCTCGTGCGCATTGGCGTGCAATCGGCCATCGCGCATCCGGAAACCTCTGCGTTCCTGCGCAAGCTGATGATGGAGCGGGGTCTGCCGGTGCCGCCGGAAGGGCGCACGCTGGCTTCGATCTGCATCGTCGATCTCTGCAAGTAGAGCCGGGAGTCAGAGGTTGCCGAGAAACTGCTAAGATAAATTCCGGCACCCGCTGCCCCGCACGCCCAGGCAGATCCGGGCACATCGAAGTGGACTCTCATGGCAAAAATAGTTCTCGGCGCCTGGACGACGCACGGTCCACAGCTCAACACGACCCCTGAGCAGTGGATGCTGCGCCTGCCCGCGGATCGCGCGCGCAAGCACGCGTACAAGGGCAAGACTTATTCATTCGATGAGCTCGTTCAGCTGCGTCGCGGCGAGCCTCTTGCCGAGCAGATCACACTCGAGATGCGCTCTGCGAGGTACGCGGCCTGTCAGGCTGCCATCGACCGGCTTGCCCAGGTCTGGGCCAGGGTCAAGCCGGACTGTTGCGTGATTTTCGGCAACGATCAACGCGAGCTCGTGTTGGCCTCGATGCAGCCGTGCTTTACGGTCTACCATGGCGACACCTTCTGGAATGGCCCGATTCCCGAGCAGCGCCTGGCCGGACTGCCTCCGGGCATCCGCGACTCCGAGTGGGCGAACCGGCCGGAGCGGCGGGTCGACTATGCCGGTATGCCGGAGCTGGCCCGCAAGCTCATTTCGGCGGGCCTCGATTCGGGTTGGGATTTTGCGGCATCCGATGCCTGGCCCGAGCATGAGCCTGAGCATCACCACGCCGGCACGCCGCATGCGTTCGCGTTCATCCTGCGCCGTGTCATGCGTGAACATGTCGTGCCGACGCTGCCGATCATCACGAACACTTTTTTCCCCCCGAATCAGCCGCGTCCCTGGCGCTGCTTCGACCTGGGCAAGCTCGTTCATCGTGTCGTGAGCGAGTGGCAGAGTGATCTTCGGGTCGCGATCTTCGGTTCGGGCGGCATGACGCACTTCACGATCAACGAAGAGTTCGACCGCGCTCTGATCGCGGCTATCGAGAAGCGCGACGAAGCGTTCATGCGCTCGATCGATCCGAGCTACATGAGGGATGGCACCTCGGAGTTGTTCAATTGGATCTCGGCCGCAGGCTGCCTGTTCCAGACCACGGGTCTGAGCGGCGGGCTGATCGATTACGTTCCCTGCTACCGCAGCGAAGCCGGCACGGGCACCGCCCAGGGTTTCATCACCTGGAGCTAGCTCACCCGGACTTGGCTCACCTGGACTTGGCTCACCTGGACTTGGCTCACCTGGACTTGGCTCACCTGGACTTGGCT
>CAZLYG010000023.1:0-21589 GCA_964563075.1 uncultured Steroidobacteraceae bacterium
GATGTGAAAACTCCTTCATGGAGCGGACGATGGTCGCGACACGTTCGAGTCCCTCCAGCGATCGCTCCACGGCGGCCGGAGCATTTTCGGCCAGAAATACGATGTCCGCCGCCGCCTCTGCGGCGCGTACGCGGGCCAGAAGCTCGTTCGAGGTGATTGCTCCGGCTGCGGCCTCCGAGCACGCAGCCCGGTATACCGCCAGCACACGGCCGATTTCCCCGACTGCGTCGCGCAGGAAGTGGCAGCTGTCGCCGATGAACTGCACCGGCGTGTTGATTTCGTGTGCGATCCCGGCTGCAAGCCGGCCGACAGACTCGAGTTTCTGCGCCTGTTGCAGCTCCAGTTCGAGCGTCTTCTGAGTAGTGATATCGATGCTGATGCCGCGGACGATGCGGCCGGCGGTTCCGCCGGGGGCGTGCCGAATGAAGCTGCGAGTGTGTGCGAGCTTTTCGCAGGCAAGCCGCATACGACACTCGACGACGACATCGTGGGAGGCCACAGCATCTTCCAGAGCCTGTGCGAATACCGGCTGGTCGTCCGAATGTATCCGGCTGAACAGATATCCCTCCTGTTTGAAGCGCTCCGGCACCCATCCCCACTGACGCTCGACCTGGGCGCCGATATAAGTGCATGCACCGCTCGTGTCATCGAGCTCCCAGGGAACCGCGCTGGTAGACTCCAACAGTGCACGGTACTGTTCGTTACTGGCCTCGAGCTGGCGCGTGCGTGCGAGTACCTCCTCGTATGCCTGCTTCCGCTCGGACTCCAGCTGCGCGGACTCGCGAGCGTTGTTGCGGAACAGCAGCGTGCCGTTGTTGCACACCAGCACGAGAACGCAAATCTCCAGCGCCACCCATATAGCAAACTCCACAAAGCTCTGCAGCTGTTGGGCGGCCGTGGCTTCCGCAGCCCCACAGCCGGTAAGGGTGTGGGCATACTGGGCAGCGAGCGCTACCCCACCCATGAGCGCGAGCAGGCGCCAGTCCCGGTAGAATGTGAGGAAGGCGAGCGCTGCGAATACGTACCAGCGCACGTCGAGGCTGCCGGGAACGATGCGCAGCAGCAAAATGTAGAACAGCGATTGCGAGATCGCGATTGCCCAGCGTGTTGCGGGGCGACCCGGCCGAAGATGAATCAACGCATACGGCGCAGCGTTGATGATCCCGCCCAGGGATAGCGCACCCCAGAGGGACACCGCCTCGCACGCGGGAGAGGGGCGGGCGGCAAAGAACTGCAGCAGGCCGAGCGCGTACGCACCTAGCCACTGCACCGCCAGAAGCGGCCGGTATGAGCGATCTGCGGTGACATAAAGCGCTTGGCGCCTTGTGTCGTAGATCTCGTGCGCTCTCTTCTCGATGGCTGCATCGATGCTGCTCATTATTTCCATATCGGCTGAACGCCGGCGGTTGCACATACGTACAGTCCGCGACTGCGGTTGCCGTCACGTCTCGCGTTGCAGCGCCAACCTGCGGCGTTAAAAAAAACGATTGTGGGGGCGGCGCTCGTCCTCGATCGCAAGGGTGCCGCCAGGCGTTCTTGCGACGCGCGTCACGTCCGGCTGTCATCAAGACCCAGCGGTGAGGCAGCGCGGGACGGTGCTGCCGAAAAGGCGTAGCGTACGCGACCACCATACTACGGTCAGTACGTGGAGCAATATAACATCCAGCTCACAGCAGAAATGATGCGACACGTTCTGCCGTGGTGGCCAGCTGATGCAGTTGAGAAGGTGAATATACTCATCGGTACCCATTGATTTCCGGACCGCGTTGGGTATTCGCACCGATGTTGATTGTTAGGCCGCGAAGGACCGCATTGCGAACGTCGCGCGCGAGATCATCCGTCGAGAGATCAATCATGGCATGCCGTGCTCAGTTAGCTGCAGCAGAAATGTGTTGCGATCAATGCCGGCCGAGCCGAGCGCTCTGTGCCGAGGAGATCTGCTTTGTCTCGACGAGTTTCACTGCCGTCGCGACGTCGATCATTGCGTAGCGCTAGCTCCCCAAGCCTTCAGAGCGGCTTGCGTTTCGACATCATTCTGCAAATGGGAGCGGGGGCGGGGTTTGGAACCACCGAAAGTAACGTCGTTTGCTTCTCCAGGGCCGATGTCTCCAAGATTTTGCAGCTGTATATCCCAGACCGCTGGGGCAAGGGGCAAGGGGCAAGGGGCATCCTCTGACCCCTGAGAACATGCGCATCGAGCGTCGTGAGCAACGGTGGCGGTGCCTGCATTAACGGATCTGGCGAGTCGCGGGGCGTCGAGCTCCAAGAGGGCCCGATAGCCGTTACCACAGCGCCCGTTTGACGGTTCCCGAACATGGTGGGATAATCCCACCATGATACTTACCCTCGACGCCAAGCGACGCCTCACGGTCCCGGCCAATCTCGCACCTGCGCGTCCGGGCGACCACTTCATTGCGGAGTTCGATCCGGAAGAGGATGCCATTGTTTTCCGTCGCATCAACAAAAGCGCCGATTGGCTGGCCGTCCTCAAGTCGTGCCCGGTGAAGATGGACGACTTGCCGCCTCGCAGCCGCGAATTGCCAAAACGTCGCAAGCTGTGAGCTGGCTTCTCGATGCAGACGTTCTGAGTCAGCCGGCCAAGAAGCATGGCCACGCGGCCGTGATCGCTTGGCTGGACCGGGAAAAGGATAACTGTTACACCAGTGCGATCGTGATTGCGCAACTGGCTTTCTGGGTACGCAGCAAACAAGGCAAGCAGCGCGAAGCCCTGCAAAAGTGGCTGACTCAACTTGTCGAGGCGATGCAGGGCCGGATACTCGGCTTCAATGTTTCGGTTGCTCATGTGTGGGCTGAACAGCAGCATCAGCTTGAGAAGATCGGACGACCGATGCCCGTTGAGGACAGCTATATTGCGGCCATCGCGCGACGGCACAATCTGACTGTCGCAACCGGCAACGAGGACGATTTTCAACGTCCCGGTGTCACCGTATTCAATCCATTCAAGGGGAGCGTCCGGAAGCTGATTGCTTAATCGGCATTTCAGTGTCGGACACTCGGGCGCCGCGTCGGCGGGGCCAGACAAAAACCCCACTTTCTTTCGGTCCTCGCAGGCCTGGCGGTTGTTCCGAGCCCCGTCAATGGTGTTAGCCCCCCGCTACCCGGGGCACAGAGCTTCCCGGCAGGCGCGGCTGCTCTGATAGCCAGCCAGCCCGACCCATATCGACTCGCGCGCCCGGGCGGCCAATGCAGCACTGCTGCCTTTGACCCCCACTCCCACTTCGGCTTGCGACTGAGACTCGCAGCACGGTTGCCTCGGTCTCACCGGTGATACGGACTGTCGCTCGAGGGCTTCGCTTCGACGTGCGCGCGCGTCCCTTGGAGTGAAACCGGCCGCCAGAGATCCGGGGGAACTCAGCGATCGGGCGTGCAAACTCTACGGCTGCCTGGACAAATCGTCGGTTGCGAGGGCGCCAGACATGTCGGGAGCACGGCGACTCGATTGCATTCGCGCTGGCACGCTCCGAGAGCGCGAATTGCGCATTGTGCAAGTCCGCCGTTCACAGCCTCTGGATGAGACGTTGCGGGGGGTGGACGGGCATTATACGTAGTTTCCCATATAGGACGGACGTGATGGTTGCAAGCGTTAGCTGGCGCACGCATTCGTTTGATTCCGCTCGGTACATTGCAACACGTGATGTTAAGCAAACGCATATAGCCGAATGTATAGATTGACCGTTATCGCCGTCGCTGCGTGGCTGTCGTGGCCTGCTGCGGCCAGTGCCGCAGAGCCCGCAACAGCTGTGTTTTCATTCGGCGGTTTCGGCACACTGGGCGTGGTCCATTCGAGCGACGACCGTGCGGACTTCACCGCCACGTCCTTTGAACCCAACGGTGCAGGATTCACGCACGCTTGGAGTCCCAGCGTTGACAGCAGGGTTGGTGGGCAGCTCACCGCCAATTTCACGAACGGCCTGTCGGCTGTCGTGCAGTTAGTAGCAGAGCAGAATTATGACAGTACCTACAAGCCGCATGTGGAATGGGCCAATCTGAAGTACCAGTTCACTGTGGACTTCAGCATCCGTGCCGGGCGGACAGTGCTGGCCGACTATCTGGTGTCTGACGATCGCAAGGTGGGCTACGCCCATCCCTGGGTGCGGCCGCCGGTCGAGGTCTATGACCTCGCGCCGGTCACGAATAGCGACGGCGTAGACACCAGCTACCGACTGCACACGGGGGATGTCGTTCAGACCCTCACGGCGAGCTACGGACAAACCTCGCCAAGCCTTCCCAACATTGGCACGGCCGATGGCAAGCGCCTGCTACTGCTGACAGACACAGCCGAGTACGGTCCGGCGACACTGCATTTCGCGTACTTACAAGGTCATGCAACGCTCCGTTACGTGCAGCCACTGTTTGACTCCTTCCGACAATTCGGGCCACAGGGCATTGCGCTCGCGGACAAATACAACTTTGACGACAAGCCGGTCCGGTTCTTCGAAGTGGGGGGAATATACGATCCCGGCCAATGGTTCGCGATGGCAGAATGGGCAATGATCGACTTTCACTCGGTAGTCGGTGAGAGCAGCGCCTGGTATGCCAGCGGCGGCTATCGGGTGGGAAAATGGACGCCGTACCTGACGTACGCTCAAGTGAAGGCGGACAGCAACACATCCGATCCAGGCTTGGCGGTCTCCTCCCTGCCACCCGCTCTGGCCGGAGCTGCGGCCGCACTGAACGGCGGTCTCAATGCCCTGCTCGGATCCATCGCCGTGCAAAGCACGATCTCAGCGGGTGCGCGTTGGGATGTGTTGAAGAGTGTCGACGTCAAGTTGCAATACGATCATACCCGCCTTGGCGCCGGATCGGCCGGCGCGCTGACTAATCTGCAAGCGGACTTTCGGCGGGGCGGTACCGTGAATCTGTTCTCGGCGGCCATCGATTTCGTGTTCTGAGGCAAACGTGACTCTCCCGAACCGTGTGGTGGTTGCATTCAGCAGTCTCCTGCTGAGTATGGCAGCTGGTATGGCGAGGGCTGACGTCGTTGCCGTGGTCTCCGCCAAGAGCCCCATTGTGAGTCTGAGTGTCAGCGAGGTGGCGGACATCTTTCTGGGCAAGTCGAGCCGTTTGCACAGCGGCATCCAGGCGCTGCCCATCGATCAGGCCGACGGCTCGGCTGTCCGCGATGAGTTCTATGCCAAGATCACGGGAAAGACGGCTGCGCAACTGAAGGCGTACTGGTCGAAGATCATCTTTACGGGTCGTGGGCAACCGCCTCTTGCTGTAGCGAACTCCGTCGAACTGAAGAAGCGCCTCCGCGACAATCCGACTGCAATTGGCTATATCGAACAGAGCGAGGTGGATGCGAGTGTCAGGGTCGTACTCTGAGAGGGCGAGGGTTGCACTGCGGGCACTGAGCAACCGTCCGCCCGCCGCGGTCGGCCGCCGGCCGAGAAATCTCGCCTCTCCACTGGGGCGGTACTTTGGACGTGCCCGGTACGTTCGGCGCTCGTCCTGTTGAATGGCTGGGTGGCGTCGGAAGGTAACCGTTTGCCAGCTTCTGTCACATTGCATCGCACTGCCTGGCATCGCGCGTTGAGTCGCACTGCTGAGCCGAGGATTCTCTTCCCAGTCATTGCGGCGGTTCTGCTGGCGGCGATCTGGATCACGACGCTCGGGATCATCCGTCTGAAGCACGCCGACGCCGAGCGCGCCGCCGCGGCTTCCGGTCGAGAGCTGCTAGGTACGTATGAGGCCCAGATCGTGCGCGCGCTGCGCGAGATCGATCACACTTTGAATCTGGTCAAGTATTGGCCCGAAAAACCAGGGGGACAGGGGAAGCTCGCGGAGCTCAAGAGCAGAGGATTGCTGCCGCCGGATCTGCTCTTCGTAGTCAGCATCGCCGATCGGCAGGGCACGATCGTGGACAGCACACGGGCGTCCGCAAGACAAAACGTCGCCGACCGCGACTACTTTCGAGCCCAGCTGAAGCGAGATACCTTCTTTGTCGAGCAGCCCCCGCGCGGGTCTACGGGCGATGCCAAGCTGCACTTCAGTCGCAGGCTGGAGGTGGATGGAGTGTTCGCGGGCGTGGTGATCGTCGCGGTTGATGCAGCGTATTTCGTCAGCGGCTATGAGCCTGGGAAGCTGGGCAAGAGTGGTGTGCTGGGGTTATTGGGAACAGACGGCATCGTTCGGGTCCGACGCAGCGGGGATGCCGTGTTCTCGGGCGATCCTGTCGACTATCCCTCGATGGTACCGGAATCTGACTCGGACGAGCCGCCAGTGACCGTTGCAGCCGCCCCGTGGGACGGCGTCCGGCGATGGACGGTCGCACGTCAACTGTACCAGTTCCCTCTTGCCATCCTGGTTGGGCTATCGGCTGAGGAGCAGATGGCTCCTGTCGAGCGCGATGTGCGCCGCTACCTGTCATGGGCGGTGTTCGGCAGCCTCGGAGTCTTGATGGTAACGGCCCTGTTGGGCCGCCTCAGCTGGCAACTCACCCAAAGCCGTAATCGGGAAAGCGAAGCCAAACTTGCGCACGCCCGGCGAGTCGAATACCTGGCCTATCACGACGGTCTCACGGGGCTTCCCAACCGCAGTCTGTTCAGCAAACTCCTGACTCAGGGCATCAACGAAGCGCAACGCTATCAGCGGCACTTGGCGGTGGCGTTTCTGGACCTCGATCGCTTCAAGCAGATCAACGACACGCTCGGGCACGAGGCGGGTGATCAACTGCTGCGCGAGGCGGCCTCCCGGCTCAGGGAGTGCCTGCGCGACAGCGACACGGTGGCGCGCCTGGGAGGAGACGAATTTGTGGTCCTCCTCCCGGAACTGGATGGCGAATACGCAGTCAACGTCGCACAAAAGATTCTAGCGGTCATCGGTAAGCCCTATACGCTGATCGGGTACGAATTCCGCGTCACAGCGAGCATCGGCATCGCAGTGTACCCGCAAGACGGCCTCGATGAACAAACCCTGACCAAAAACGCTGACATCGCGATGTATCAGGCGAAGTCGGAAGGCAAAAACAGACTGCAGTTCTATTCGGAGGCTCTCAACGCCAATTCCCTGCAGCGGCTCACGCTCGAATCGAGTCTGCGACACGCCCTCGAGAACCAGGAATTCCGACTTCACTATCAGGCGAAGCGTGATATCCGCAGCGGCCGCATTTCTGGAATGGAAGCGCTGCTGCGCTGGGAGCATCCGGACGTAGGCACCGTGGCGCCGATGCAATTCATACCGATCGCAGAGGAGACTGGACTGATCGTGCCGATCGGCAAGTGGGTATTGCGAACGGCTTGTCAGCAAAGCGTCGCATGGCAGAAGCAGGGTCTGCCGCCTTTGAGCATGGCCGTCAATCTTACCGCGCGGCAGTTCCGGGATGAGCATCTGTTGCAGGACGTCAAGCAGATCCTGGAAGTCACACACATGGACCCCCAGCTGTTGGAGCTCGAGATCAGTGAGGCGCTACTGATCCGTGACGTCGAACAGACACTGCGGACTCTGGCCGGGCTGAAGGGTCTAGGGGTGCGGATTGCCATCGACGACTTCGGGACCGGCTATTCATCGCTGGCGACGCTGCAGCGCTTCCCGCTGGATACCATCAAGATCGATCGCACATTCGTCCGCGACATCACCGGGGCCGCCGATGAGAATTCTCTGGCAGATGCCCTCATTGCCATGGGCAGATCCTTGAGCCTTACCGTCGTGGCGCAAGGCGTCGAGACGCGTGAGCAGGCCGATTTCCTGAGAGCACACACGTGCGATGAGCTGCAGGGCTTCTATTTCAAGAAGCCCTTGCCGGCAGACCAATTCACGCAGTTGCTGCTCGCCCAGTGCAACGAAGCCACCGGCAAGGACCTGGCCTTGAAAAGCAGTCTCATGGACGCCGCACCTCCACCCGGCGAATCACTGCCCGGCGAGCTCGACGTCCTGTTGATCGAGGACTGCGCGCCGGACATTCATTCAACCATGGCCCAACTCGCACGCGGTGGCTTTTGCTGCCGCCATCGGGTCGTGGCGTCCGAGACGCAACTGCGACACGCGCTGCAAGAGTGTATACCGAGCGTGATTCTGTCGGATCTCAGTTTGCCGGGGTTTGGTGGCATGGCAGCGTTGGCCATTGCCCAGGCACGGGTGCCCGACGTGCCGTTCCTTTTTCTGTCAGCGACGATGGGCGAAGAACGTGCCATCGAAGCGCTGCGGCGCGGGGCCATGGACTATGTGCTGAAGTCAAATCCCAAGCGGTTGGTTCCGGCGGTCCGACGCGCGCTGGCCGAAGCGGAGCTGCGTCGGACCAGTCGCGCCGCGGAGCGCCGCGTGGTGCGCCTGAGCGGGGTTTTGCAGATGCTCTCCGGGATAAACGCCGCCGTGGTGCGTATACAGGATCGGGATGCGCTGTTGAACGAAGCCTGCCGGCTCGCGCATCGAGTTGGGGGCTATGCTGCCGCTATGATCGCCATGATCGTTCCAACCACGCGATCGCTCCGGGCGGTCGCCTGGGGCGGGCTGTCCGTGGAGGCGGCTTCCAGACAGATCTTCATGGTGGCCGATTCGGAAGCGGCCGACGCCAGTCTTACGAGTCACGTCATGCGAACCGGCGTCGCAATGGTGTGCGACGATATTGCCCGATCCCCGCGGCCCGTTTCGAACCGGGACACACTGCTCAAGGCGGGGATCCACTGTCTGGCCTGCTTGCCCCTGCGGGTGGACGACACGCCGGTGGGGGCGTTCCTGGTCGGCGCGCTGGAGCCCGGCCTCATCGGCGACGAAGAGCTGCTACTGCTGCAGGAGGTCTCGGCGAACCTGTCGTTCGCTCTCCAATATTTGGACAAACGTAATGCCGCACACTTCCTGGTGTACTTCGACCCACTCACGGGTCTGGCGAAGCGCGCGCTATTTTGCGAGCGCATCGGCCGACTACTGGATCGCGTCGGCGAACGGTCGCCCCGAATGGTGGTCGCGGTTTTCGATCTCGATCATCTGAGCGTAGTCAACGATTCCCTCGGACGGCATACAGGTGACAGGCTGTTGCAATGCGTCGCGGAACGGCTCAAAGCGCGCTGGCCCGATACGGAGCGCCTCGCGCACCTCGGAGGCGGTACCTTCGTCATCGTCACGGCACTGGGGAAGAGGAGCGAACATGAGCTCCAGGAGCTGCACCGGGACATTACGCGGCAGTTCGATGGGCCATTCGTCATAGATGGGCGAGACGTTTTAGTTACGGTGACATGCGGCTTCGCCTGCTATCCGGAGAATGGCCGAGAAGCGAACGAGCTGGTGCAGAACGCTGAGGCCGCGCTCAAGGAAGCGAAGACCTCTGGCGAGAAGTATCTGCGCCACCGACTGGAGATGAATTCCGCGCTCGCCGCACGTGTCAGCATGGAGCATCGTCTGCGCGCAGCCCTGCAGAGAGAGCAGTTCGTTCTGCACTACCAGCCGAAACTGCGAATGAAAACCGGCAGGATCGAAGGCGTGGAGGCGCTGCTGCGCTGGCAGGATCCACGGCACGGCTTGGTGGCGCCCGGAACATTTCTGCCTATTCTGGAGTCCGCGGGTCTCATGCCGGCGGTCAGTACCTGGGCCCTCCGGCAGGCGGCCGCGGACTGCCGCGAGTGGCAAAGTGCCGGCCTGCCCGCGGTAAGAGTCGCGGTGAATATCTCTCCGCCCGAGCTGCGCCGTCGCGGTTTCGTGCAAGAGGTGCTGGAAGCGGTCGCCCCGCTGTCCGGCGACCCGAGGTGGGGCGTTGATATTGAAGTGACCGAAGGTGCGCTGTTCGGCGACTCATCATCATGTGTTCATGCCCTGAGATTACTGCGAGCGTCCGGCATGCGGATCGCAATCGACGATTTCGGTACCGGGCACTCTTCGCTGGGCCGCCTCTCTGAGTTGCCGATCGACAGTCTCAAGATCGACCAGCTCTTCACCAGTCGCATCCCGGCAGACCGCAAGAGCTGTACGCTCGTCGCCACGATCATCGAGTTGGCGCATGCCTTTGACATGACAACGGTCGCCGAAGGCGTGGAAACCTCTGAGCAGCGTGATTATCTGGCGAGTGTAGGCTGTGACGAGTCGCAGGGCTTTCTCCACAGTCGCCCCATCCCGAAGGCCGACTTCGAGCGGCTGCTGGTGAGCACCAACGGCAGCGCTTCGCCGAAGCCGGCCGCTTCTGGTTCCGATTCCGGACACTCGCCTCCCGCCTCGCACCGCGCTGAGAAGCGCGAAAATCGTATTGGGTACCGGGTTGGTGTACTGCGCGGTGCTGAAACGGAAGAATGAAACGGGCATGGTTTCAGGTGTCCCGGGCGACAAATACTGCGGCGCACAATCCTGCAGCCACCACCGGATGCTCTTCTCACCTCCGGCAACAGTGCGCGAGCGCCTCGCGCAGCTCGCGCAACTTCGGCGGTTTCGCGAGCACGTGATCAACATGCGGTGGCACGTCATCTTCAGCGGCCAGCCGCTGCCCCCAACCGGTGAGCAGGATCACCGGCGTGTCGGGCGAGGCAGCCTTGATTTCGCTCGCGACTTTGCGGCCATCGACATACGGCATCCCAAGGTCTGTAATGACCGCGTCGAATGGCTCCTTGCGTGCGAGCGCATCTCTAAACGCGTCGATGCCGCTGCGGCCGCCGTTGGCCGCGGCGATCACATGACCATCGGCCTCCAGGGTGTCGCGGAGCGATTTGATCAGCAGCGGATCGTCGTCGACAATCAAGAGGCGCAGCCGCGCGCGCGGCGAAGTCGCCGGCACCGGCCGGGCCGCCGACGCGACATTTTCCACCGCAGCAAAGCTGAGCCGCATGGTCGTCCCTTGCCCGACAGCGCTTTCGATCTGAATGTCCGCGCTGTGGCGCTGGACCATGCCATAAACCATCGCCAGACCGAGGCCCGTGCCCCGCTCGCCCTTGGTCGTGAAGAAAGGCTCCATGCACCGGCGGCACGTGTCTGCATTCATGCCGACTCCGGTGTCCACCACTTCGACAGCGGCGTGCGGCGGCGATGCGTCTGTGCGCAAACGCGTGCGCAATGTGAGCGTGCCGCCCTCGGGCATCGCATCTACTGCGTTGAACACGAGGTTGGTCAACGCTTCTCGGATTTCGCTCTCGACACCCATGATCGCGGGTAGTTTCGGCGCAAGCTCGGTGCGAAGCTCGATTGCTATGCCGCGCTGCTGTGGCATGTCGTACCAGCGCGCACGGCTCAGCTCGATGACCTGCGACACAAGCTGATTCAAGTCCACCGCGGCTAGCTGCAACTGCGACTCGCGTTGGCGGTAGAACTCGCGCATCCGTGCGACCGTCTGCGCCACGTCATCGAGCGCGCGTTGGATGATATCGAGCCGCTCGCGCGCCTTGGCGCTGAGATTCGGTTCCGTTTCCAACAGCGACTCGGCATAGAGCGCCGCGGGTGTAATAGCGTTATTGACGTCATGGGCGATGCCGCTTGCCATCTGGCCGAGCGCCCGCAACCGCTCCTGCTGCATCATCGCCTGTTGCGTCTGACGCACGTCATCGTAGGCGCGCTGGAGCGCGCCGTAGAGCTGGGCTTGGTTGGCGGCAAGCGCGGTGTGCTCGCTGAGCTGCTTCAAGAATTCGCACTCGCCGCTGCCGAAGCTGCGCGGCGTGTGACGCGCGCCGATAAGGACGGCGAACACCTTGCTCTCGACGAGAAGTGGCGCGAACACGAGCGAGCGCAGGCCCGCGCGTGCCAGCTGTTGCGTGAACGGGGATTTTACGTCCAAAGTATCCGGCTCGTGCACCAACTCTCCGCGCACGCAGCGCGCCAGGCCGTTTTCGTCGATCGGGATTTTCGCCTGCTCGGTCAGCGCAAGCTCGGTCGCGAGCGCCGCGTTGTGCACGCCGACGCGTATGACCGTGAGCATGTGGTCCGCCGGCTCGTAAAGACACATGCAGCAAAGGTCGATCGGCAGGTTGTCCTCGAGGCTGCGCACGACGACCTGAAAAATGCTTTGCAAGTCCTGCCGCTCGCCAATGGCGCGAGTGATTTGATTGAGCAAATGCAACCGCGCTAGTTGCGTCTGCAATTTTGCTTCCGCCGCTTTGCGTTCAGTGATGTCCTGGACGGCGACGAGCCGCGTGGTTCGACCGCGAAACGGGATGTCGTGCGCGCTGACGATGACGTGAATGATCGAGCCGTCTTTTCTCCGGTGGCGCCACTCTCCCAAGCGCGAGCTGTGTCCACGTGCCTGCGCAACATCTTGCTCTACGGCCCAGACGTCTTCCGCTGGCCGGATGTCGCGGATCGTCATTTGGAGAAACTCGGCCTCCGTGTAGCCGTAATGCGCCTGCGCCGCCTTGTTTACCGCTAGAAACCGCAGCGTTTCGAGATCGTAGATCCATCTCGGCAGCGGGCTCTCCTCAAAGATGAGGCGGTATTGCCGCTCGCTGGTGGCCAATGCTTCGGCCGCCTTTCTGTGCTCGGTGATGTCGCGTGCAATTGTGGAGGTGCCAATGATCTCGCCGCGGTCGTTGCGGATTGGAGAAATGGTTGCAGAAATGTCGAGGCGTGTTCCATCCTTCGTGATTCGCACGGTTTGAAAATGTTCGATGCGCTCGCCGTGGCCTATGCGGGCCAGAAGTTCGGGCTCTTCGTGGGCGCGTTCCGCCGGAATCAGCTTGGTCATTGGTCGGCTCATCGCCTCGGCGGCTGAAAAACCGAAGAGTCTCGTCGCGCCCTCGTTCCAACTGGTCACGATGCCGTTTAAGTCCTTGCTGATGATGGCATCGTCAGACGAGTCGACGATGGCGGCCAGCCAGGCCTGATTCGCTTTGGGGCGTTTGCGTTCCGCGATCTCAGCCGTGGTGCCGAGCGCGTCCGGAACGATTCGCTCGGCCTGGTGGCGCGCGCGATGCAGTGCTTCGCACAAAACGCTAACGAGCACACCCGTAGCGAGCAGGATGAGCCATTGCACGAGGTTCAGCGGACGGGTGAACGCGAGGCCGTTACCCGGCGAAAAGAAGAGAAGATCCGTCCCGAGGGCGATCAGCGCCGTGGACAGCAGTCCTGGTCCCACGCCGCCGACATAGGCGCTGACCAAAATAGGAATCACAAACAGGATCAGGAGCGGACGATCCGCCGTGATCGGCCGGGCCAGCAGGGGGTGCAGGGCCAGCGTCGCCGCCGTGACCGTCACGGCAACCCCATATGCCTTCCATTGCGCACGGGTCTGTGGGTAGGACATGAATGGCTCTTACGCCGCCGCCGGCTCGGTCAAGATACCCCTTCCAGTTTAGGGTCGAAACGACCCAGAAACTCCGGATGCATATATTTCTACTGCGTCATCCAGCATTTGGCACATAAAATCGTGCTCGGGGGCTTGCGCCAGGGCTCGACGCGCACGCACTTATCGTAGATCGCATCCGGCCCGATCTACCCATTGATGCAGCCGCGTTTGTTGCCGATCTGGAATCGAGCGCCATCGATGGCTTTCACGATATGCAGATATTCATTCCCGCTGACCTTGCACAGCACTATGTCACCTACGTCGAGCGTCGCTGGATCGACCGGTGCGACTGTGCACAGTTGCCCGGACTTGATGCGCCTCTCCAGGGATCGCCCTGTAGGGCGAAACGAGACTGTTTGCCCCGAGCCATTGCGATGTGGCGCGTGGCCCAACCCACGACGGCCTCCGTGCCGAAAAAAGACTCCCGCAGTCGCGCTCGCCACAGCAGAGCGCGAGGGTGCCGGAGCTGTGAGGTCCTTCCAGAATAATCTTGTAAGTTATTGATTTTAAAAATGATAGCCGGGGGCGTGATTTCGACTGATAGTACGGTGGCCGTCCACTTCCCCGTCACTCAAGTCGACCGTCTACTGCAGCTGCTTTCGCTGAAATCGGGAGCGATACAGCCTGTAAGCCGAGCCGAAGAGCCCCAAGTGCTTGACGCACAGCACGATAGCTCCCGCCGCCAGCAGTCCGGCCGAGACGGTCACGTGCGTGGAAACCCGGTACAGAACGAACATGTGTGCCGCAACTAGACCGCTCGCCGACAGCGCTATCAATATGCGCAGGCCGTGCCGTCGCGGTTGCCTACTGGGCTCGCCTCCCGAAGTTTCGCTCGCGCTCATGGAGCACCCGGTGCGGTTGCCAGCAGGAACTGGAGGTCATGAGCCCCGAGGCTGCCGCTCTCGACACTGGTAAGCCCCGCATGGGCGAACGTTGCAATGATGTCGGTGGGTTTGGTGTGGCCGTGGCGATGGAAGTGAGCGAGAAAGCCCCTCCTGGTTGACTTATGCGACGCGAAATCGACGACCAGTATGCGTCCTCCCGGCTTCAGGACACGCCGCATCTCACGCGCACAGTCCTCACGCGCCTTGAGTGGTAGATGATGGAACATGAGGGTACTCAAGACGACGTCGACGTGAGCATCGGGGGCCGGAAGCTTCTGAGCTGCCGCTCTCTCGAACTTCACCTCCAGGCCGGCCCTGATCGCCTTGCGCTGAGCTCGGGCGAGCATTTCTGGTGAGGGGTCGATGCCGAACACTTTGCCAGTGGGTCCGACTTGGCGTTTGGCGGCGATCGCCAGCGTCCCCGTGCCGCAGCCCACATCGAGTACGGAGTCGCCGCGCTCGAGTCGAGCATACGTCAGCATGCGCTCGCGCAGGGCTCGCTCCCGCCCAAGAGTTCTCAACCACACTATCCAGTCGTAGCGATTCGCCGAGTGCAGGACTGCCCCGATCTTGCTGCTCGAAGGTGCGTCGGCCTCGGCCCCGTGCCCGCTTTGCATCGCATCAGCCTCCACTGGAACAGGCGTCCGAAAGTGGACACTTGTTCAGGAGCCACTGTAGGCTTGTCGCCACGCGGAATGAAGAACAGAGCGCCCATGGGTGTGCGATATCGGACGTGTGGCGCTGTTTTGTCCCGCATCTCAACGAGTGGTTTCGATGGTTGTGACCGAGCGCACGAAGGTTAAGCCGGATCGGCGGATTCAGAGGACCCAAAAGCTCCTGCATGAAGCCTTTGTTGCCTTGCTGGGCGAACGACCCTACGAGTCGATCGCGGTAAGGGACATACTAGAACGTGCTGGAGTGGGACGATCGACGTTCTATATGCACTTCCGCGACAAGCACGAACTGCTGACTAGCGGAATAGGCCAGATGCTCGATTCGGCATACACCGCCGCCTCGGCTTCGAGGAGCAGCAACGGCGGCATTCTTGGATTCAGCCTGCCCATGTTCGAGCACATACAGCGGCACAGGCGTACGCCTCACGTGCGTATCGGAGCCACCGGCTGGGCAGTCGTTCACGAGCAAATGCGGAAAGCGATAGCGGAGCTGATCGCGGGGAACCTCAAAACATTGGCGCAACAGGGCAAGACGGCCGTTCGGATTCCATCGGACCTGCTCGTCCAGCATGTTGCCTCGACGTTCATTCTGGTGCTGGGATGGTGGCTCGAGCGCGGGGGCAGGCTCAGCGCAAAAGAGGTCGATGACTTGTTCCGTGCACTGCTGCCACGCAGGAGTGTTCTGTAACACTGCCGGTGTCCCCGGTGCGGCTGAGACCGCGACGCACCGGAGGCGCTCGCGGAACGCGGCGGACACTTAGTGCGATGTGCGCGCGATCGTGCTCGAGCCGCGGATCGCTCCCCATGGGCGGCTCACCGCGGCGGGGTCAAATCGGGCTCATTGCCATCGGGCTCGCGATCATTGTCGAGGCAGACGTATTCGCTCATACCGGAGGTCAGGCGTTGATAAATCCGCGTGTAGCGCCAGGGCCTTCGCAGCGCGCCGGGATCGTCGACCACGGTGTCGATTTGAACGTGTGTCGCGTCCTTCAGGTGAATCCGCTCGATCACATGGGCTTGGCCGGAGGTGTGCACCGGGCCGATGAGATCCGACTTGCGGCTGATCCAGCGCGTGTCGACCACGAGGGTGGCGCCCTCCCAATGGCCAATCGATTCGCCGGCAAAGCTCGGATCGGCGTCGCGGGAATGGCCGCGCCCGTCAGTGAAGATGCGGCGCACCGTCGGACCCTCTTCCGTGATGAGGGTGACTCGGCCGGGTGTGAACAGAAACTCCACGGCGTCGGGATAGCGCATCAGATCCGGCATGCCAGGCGGCAGGCAACGTTCACTGTTCGTGCGCATGGGCGGCATCCCTGGTGGATCGCGACCCGTCATGCGGCGTGCACCGAACGCCTCGAACTGCGCGACGTACTCAGGCCGCAACGCAGGTGCGAACGGACTGCGTGGATCGCCCTCACGGATCAGGGATTGAACAAAGTCGGCCTCCGGGATGATCCATGCGCCCGACCAGTCCGGTAGTGCCGACGGCGCATTGGAGGCGACCGAGTGACCGCGGATGGCCGCGATCGTCGTCAGCCCGAAACAGGCAATCACTGTGGCAGAGAGCCACGTGAGATCACGGCTTCGCATGATCGCCGTCTCGGTCAGTCCCGGTCCTGGCCGGCGGTGCCGGCGGGCGCAAGGCGAGGGGGGTCTCGAGCACGCGCCCGTCAGGGAGGACGATGCGGCGCACTGCGCCGCCGTGACGGCCGATGCGAAGCGGCGCGTACACAACCATCACCTTATCGCCCACGGCGAGCACGCCGCGCTGCCAGCCAAAAAAGCGGACGAGCTCTCCCGGTGAGACCGTCTCCAAGCCGTAGGTGGCGTCCTTCGAGGAGTCGCCCTCGCGAACGATCCAGATCCACACATGCGGAGTGGTCCACTCGACCGCCTTGATCGTGCCGTGCAGGGTCAGCTCCTGCATAGGATCGAACATGGCATAGGAGTGGTGAGCCTCCGCCAGGCTTGCGGTTATCAGCGCGATGGCTACCGACAGTACCGTCAGTTTCGTCTTCATCGTGACGCCCTCGCAACGTGAGGCGTACAATTTCACACGGCGCGGTGAAGAGTCTTTGCGTCCCGCTGAATCGTTCTGAAACAAGATGAATACGCCAGGAATGGAAGGCGCAGCGCACCATCCAGTCTACGAGTTCGGAGAGTTCCGACTCGATCCGCACAGGCAGTTGCTCACCGGCGCCGACGGCGCACCGGTCGCGCTCTCACCGCGCGCGTTTGATCTCGCCGTCTATCTCGCGGTGCACGCCGGGGAGCTCATCGACAAGCCGACGCTCATGAAGGCAGTCTGGCCGGGTGTTGTCGTCGAAGAGAACAACTTGAGCCAGCAGCTCGCTGCATTGCGTCGCGCGCTGCGCGATGGCGAGCAGGGGAGGCGTTATCTCCTAACCGTGCCCGGGCGTGGCGTGCGCTTCGTCGCGGAGGTGCGTACGGTGAAGGACACCAGATCGGACCTGCGCGATCGGCCGATCAAAGGAGTGTCCTCGCGTGCCGAGGGACCGCCGGCTTCGGTCGCTGTCCTGCCCTTCGTGAATGTGAGTGGCGATCCCGAGAAGGAGTACTTCGGGGACGGGATAGCGGATGAACTCATCCATCTGCTCGCGCGCGTGCCGGGCCTGAAGGTCCCGGCACGCACGTCCTCGTTCGCTTATAAGGGGCGGGCGGCGAATGTGCGCGACATCGCCCGTGACCTGGCTGTTTCGACAGTAGTGGAAGGCAGCGTGCGCAGCGTCGGCTCGCACATTCGCGTGACCGCGCAGTTGATCAGCGCCGACACGGGATTTCAGCTGTGGTCGCGGAGCTTCGATCGCGAGTTTGAGAACATCTTTGCACTACAGGGCGAGATTGCGATCTCGATCGTCGAGGTTTTGCGGCAGAACCTGCATGCGGGGCTGCGCCCACTCGAGATGCCCGCGCCGCCCACAAAGAACCTGGCAGCCTACGAACTCTACCTGCAGGCAAGGGCGATCGGCGAGCCGCCGCTGATCGAGAACGTGCAGCGCGCGGTCCAGCTGCAGCAGCGCGCTTTCGCGCTCGACACGACCTTTGCACGGGCGATCGCTTCAGCTGCGATAATGCGGGCGCCGCTCGTGATTCACGGTGTCCCCGGCGCAATCACCGAGCTCGAGCGCGACGCTGCGCGTGCGCTCGAGCTCGATCCAACGATCGGTGACGTGCATGCCGTGCTCGGCGTCGTGAATGCCATCCGCCGGAAGTGGCTGGCGGCAGCAGAGGAGTTTCGCGCCGCCCAGGAATTCGGCATCTGGGACCTGCCGGGCGATCCCTATGTGCTGTACCTGACGGGGGCCGTCGGGTACGTGCACTTCTCCCGCGAGCGGCTGCGGACGAGGAATGACACGCCCCCCTCCGCGTTTGCGATGGGGCTTCTCTGCGCCGCGTGCCTCGCCCTTCCGCTTACTGAGAATGCGACCGAGGAAGCGCTGCATCTTGCAGGGCACACTGCCAAGCTCAGCGGCGGTCGTCTCCCCGGGCCGCTGCCGATCGTCTTCTTTCTCGGGTCGCTGCGACTCGGGCGCCGCGCCGAAGCGCTGGTTGCGGCCTCCGAGATCGCCAACCGCATCTCGCCTCAGTTGCGCGCGGCGGGCGCTCCCGAGGTGCTCCATCAGGTGCACCGGGCGCTCGCTGATCGAAGTCGCATGGAAGCCGCGACTGCCTCGCTCCGCGGGCTACTCTCGCGCGTCGAGGCGGAGCATTTCGAGCCGAACCTTGCGCCGCACATCCTCACCTGTCTCACGATGCTGGGCGCGCTCGATGATGCGTTCGAGTTCGCCAATCGCGTCATCGACGCCGCGATTCGATCTGATTCGATGGGCATGCTGCTCAACTGGCTCTGGACGCCGGAGCTGCTGCCCTTCAGGCGAGACCTGCGCTTTCAGGCACTGGTGGAGCGGCTCAATCTCATCGAGTACTGGAGTGTCTACGGTCCACCCGATGATTGTGAGCTCGAGAACGGGAGATTGATCTGCCTGTAATCGTGCTCGAGCAGATTCGAAGCGTCGATAAGAGTCGGCTGGTCAAGGCGATCGGGCAGGGTCAGCTCGAACCGGATCCAACCTGGCACTCGCAACGCCATGGCGTCGAGCATCGTCGCCCGCCACACACCACCAGGCAAAGAAGTCGCCGTGCTTCACGTACGCCGTCAGTTTGCGGCTGGGCTCGACATTGGAGGCGATCCACTTGGCATCGGACCCTCGGAAGAGCACGCGCGGATGCGTCTGTACGCGTCCACAATGGGTGCCTGACCACGATTGGGCGCAATCACTATTGGCCGATGTGTCTCGACGGCACTCTTCATATCCTCGAAGGTCGATGCTTTTTCGTATTTACTTTGTAAATACACTCATCTAGACTATGTTCCGCCATGGACCGGCGGTTCGAACACAACGGAACGACGTTCCTAGGGGACGGCCTGAAGGACGCTGGACAACCAGCGTAAACACGGGGTCGCATTCGAAGAGGCTGTCACCGTATTCGATGATCCGTTGTTCATTCTTCGGGACGCCAGCCGAACCGAGGAGCATCGGGACATCGCCATCGGTTTCAGCTCGGTCGGCCGACTACTTACGGTGGTACACGTCGAACTTGAGGGTGAATTCATCCGAATCATCTCAGCGTGGCGCGCATCGTCGGCCGAGGAAGCAACCTATGATCAATGAACGCCTCAGGAAGCGCCTGAAGAAGAATCGGCCGAGCACGACGATCACTATGCGCATCCCGACCGACGTTGTTGAATCACTGAAGACCGTTGCGCCAATGCGGGGCTTCACCGCATATCAAACGCTGCTGAAGAGTTATATCAGTGAAGGGTTGCGCCGCGACGAAGCTCAGTTCGATCTCCAGACCGCTCGCAGGCTTGCGGAGGCGTTGAAGCGTCGGGGTGTCCCTGATCGTGTTCTGGAAGAGGCGCTGGCGGAGATTTCGCACGCTACGTGAGTCTTGGCGCGACCAGGCTGTTCTTCCCGGCTGGGAGGCGTGGTTCTCATTGACTGCCGCGGGGCCGTAGACATCACCGATCATCCCACCCTGACCGCTACGGTCCAATGCGTCCCCAGGGGAGCGGCTCGGACACGGGCCGACCCCGGGAGCCGCGTGGCTAGGCCGCGATAGACTCAGCAGTAAGCGACGGATTGCTGGCAAGTCGGGGCCGGGACCGGATTCGGCCAGGCATGACGATGCAATCCGCTGCAAACGGTCCCAAATTGGCAAAACTGCGGCGCGTGGAAATACAGCGCAGATCGTGGCAGCCTGTCAGCGCCCCGGTGTCTCGAGTACTGCAGTTGCCCTGGCGCACTCGATCAATGCAAACCTGGGCGAGTCCGCACAAAGCGCCGAGATTCCCCGACGCTCAAGATCGTTGGGTGGGGCACCCGGTCCGCTACGTCGACGGGGGCAGCCTACGGCCAACTGCTGTCGTTGGTACGACAAAGTTGGTTACTTAGCAGCCGTTCGCTGATGTGGCACACTTGCGCGATGGACCTTGCGCGGCGAGATATCCGCGCTTTCCCATTTTTGAACCCTAATGAGCGTGTGCAGCGACTAGCGGCTGCGGTTGGTTAGATCGTCAGTTTCCGAGGGCATTATCGTGGTAAGCGTTCGCTTTGCATTGATGGCGGCAATGTATGTGGCAACGACGGGTGCTGGGCGTGCTCAAACGGCGGGGCCGCCATGGGAGCCAGACGAGGCAACCGTGAAATCAATCGAAGCTACCCTGACGCTGCCATCAAGAGCTCCCTGGAAGTCTGGGCCGCTCGATTCGTATGCGCGCTACTATAGCGGCATGACACTGAGCGGGCGTAGGATCATCTACGGTGACTTGCTTCGAGGTGAAATAGCGGAGGAGAAGCCAGGCATCTATTTGCGCGAGCCTCCACACGTGCGCACGGGTGGAGGCTGCGATCATATCCAACTCTGGTACGATACCGAGGCGCACCACATCGTCCAAATTCAATGCTACGGACTCGGATAGCGGGCTCTCATACTCCCCGCAATCACTCGACGGCTGGGCGGGCGGCAGCCTTCTTTCGAGCGCGAAGGGAATCCGTTCTCTGAGGAGGTTATGCGGTGCGTCAGAGAGGGGTGCTCGTGATGTTCCTCAATGAGCAAATGAGAGCACAGCTATAATAATACACTCGGCAACGCTAATCCGAAACGTCGAGGCACCTCCATCGGCCGTGCCGCCAATCCGACACACTAACGTCCGGAGACCTCTTTGGCCTTATTTTGATTACTAACTCACCGGCACCGGGAAGTGCTGAATGCTGGACGCAAGTTGAGATATGGCTCTTTCGGCGATCGTGTCATACGTATCCGGCGGCAGGTACTACTCTCCCGCGGTGCGCAAGCATTCCAGCGCCTCGCTCAACCAGATCCCGTGTTGGTGCGTGCCCGCAATCGCCGTCCGCAAGGTGATTGCGGCTCCCTGCTGCTTCGCTCGGATGAGTATGCCGAGTGATCCCGTTATGGTCAGACCGTGCAGTCGGGCAATACGACGGCCGACGTTTTCGTCGATCGCCAACGTCGGAATCTGTTCAGAAGTTGAGAGCGCGACGACAGCCGCTTCTCCAGGGTCAAGTGTGGACTGCAAAAGCGGCGATAAAGAAATAGTCGCGGAGCGCTTGTCGAGCCACGATGCCGCGCGAAATTCCTCACGCGCAAACTGCGTGCGGCCGCCGGCCTCGATTTCCTGAACGACTTCGTACGGAACCGTCACTTTGTTGAAAAGCTCGCGGAGAATCTGCAGGTGTCCGGCGGCTGCGAGCGCAAGCACCGGACCGGTGTTGATTACC
>CAZLYG010000024.1:0-21435 GCA_964563075.1 uncultured Steroidobacteraceae bacterium
GAGCGGCGGTCCTGTGTCCTTAGGTTGGATGCTCGCCCGCCGATCACCGGGAAAGTGTAGAGACTTGACGGCCCCTGCCTAACCCGCCGCAGGTGAGCTTCGGCTCTCCTCGGTCCCCGGGGCCTCGACCCGGTGCGCGGCGGTAAGGTAAAGGTAAAGTCCAGACCCCAAATGCGTGCGGGCTCGTGGCGCGCGCAGCAGCGAAAGTTGTAGCGGGTAAGAAAATCCCTCGGGGGCAACCCCATGCCGGTTCGAGTCCGGCCCCGGGCAGATCTCTCCTATACCGGCTCGGCTACTGCCGGATAAGGAGATGACCACGCACGGCTTCCGAGCGAGCAAGCGCGACAAAGAACCCCCTCGACAACGTTCGGGAGTCCTTCCTCGGATACGGGCTGACAAGTGCTCAATTCAGCAGTTCGGGCTTGTTCTTCTTCATCCAAGCGAGGGTCGTCTGCTGTAGCGATTGAGCTCGCGAGAGACCATCAAGCAGGCGTCGGATGGTCTCTTTGGTCGGCGTTATGGTCTCAAGGCTGATGCCGACCAGGTTCCGTAAGGTCATGTTCATCTCCCTTTAGAAAGATGCGATGTTGGTCTTTGGATCCGACAACGCCAAGAACGTTGGTGGGCTGCTTTTGCCACAATTCGCCCGAAGATCGCCAGGATGACCGGCCATACTCGCGGTTTGATGCATCAAACTTCCCGGAGGCTGACGATGAATGCGGCATCGCAGGACTCGACGACGCGCGCCGATCTTCCAGCCGTTCTCATGCTCGCGGTCATTCAGGGGTGGGTGCTGTACGGACTGCATCGTTCGATCAGCGAGCACCAATGGCCGGCCACGCAGCCGGCATGGCTGCTGGCGCTATACGCGGTGGCGGTTTTCATCCCGCTGACTCTGCAGCTGTTGATCGATCATCGCCGCAAGCCGGCACTCTGGGTCATCGTCGCCGTGATCGCGATCGCCCTCTTCTACTTCGGTTGGCATCACGGCGGTGCCGTCGCCGGTCCGCGCCTGGATCGCTTCGTCGCATCGGGAGAGTACTTTCCACTGGCGTTGGTGCTCCTCGTCTGGTGGCTGCACTTGTTGCCATTCACCCAGAATCGCCTGGTAATGGGCGTATGGACGATGGATTATCCGCTGCTCTGCAATCACGCCTGGCGCAACGCCATCGGCCTTGGCGAAGCAACTCTCTTCACCGGTCTGTTGTGGCTGATACTCGGCTTGTGGCAGGCCCTGTTCCAGATGTTGGGAATCGATTTTTTCCAGGACCTGTTTGCGGAGCCGATTTTCGTCTATCCCATCACCGCGGTCGCGTTCGGCTGCGCACTGCATCTGATCGGCTCCATTGACCGCCTCGCCTCGGCGATACTGGAACAGGTGCTCAACGTGCTGAAGTGGCTGGCAGTCGTTGCGGGTGCGCTGCTCACCCTGTTTACGATCGCGCTGCTGCTCAAGTTGCCGCACCTCGTATTCAGCGGCGAACGGGCGATCGGCGCCACCTGGCTGCTGTGGTTGGTAGCCGTCGTGGTGCTGTTGCTGAACGCCGCTTATCGCGATGGGACCGTGGAGCGTGTGTACCCAAAGGCGGTTGCGTTGGGACTGCGCGCTTGTGTTCCTCTCCTGGTGGTGGTCGCCTTTACTGCCCTCTACGCTCTCGTCGTGCGCTCCCAGCATTACGGACTGAGCGTCCAGCGCGTATGGGCATTCGTCGTTGCGGGCGCCGGGCTCATGTACTCCGTTGGGTACTCCGTCGCGGCTTTTGGGAGGGGTCAGTGGCTCGGCGGGATCGCTCGTGTCAACGTGACGGTGGCATTGGCGCTGATCGTCGCCATCAGCGCCGCTATGACGCCCGCGCTGTCCCCGTACCGCCTGGCAGCCGACAGTCAATTCCGCTTGATTCTCGCTGGCAAGGACGAGCATCCCCGGAGCAGATACCCGGGCCAGACGTCTTTTGTATACCTCAGGTTTCACGCCGGACAATACGGCCGCCGCAAACTCGAGCAACTCGCAAGCCTGCAGAACCATCCCGACGCGGGCCGGATCCGGGAACTGGCGGCACTGGCACTCAAGCAAACCTATCCGTGGGAGTTCAGGCCCAACCTCGATGCTGCCCGGCAGGTTGCCTTGCTCGAGATCTATCCGCGAGGTCACACGCTTGATGCCGCGCTGGCGAAGAGACTCGCGGCGGACTGGAGCAGCTCGGGCCCACCTTTCCTGTTCATGCCCGGCAACATCAACGCGACCGCGGGCGTGTTCGCAGATCTGGATGGGGACGGCGTGGAGGAATTCATCCTCCTGGGAGCCGCGGGCGGTCCTGTCTATCGCAACAGCTCCGGACAGTGGATTCCCGTCGGCCGTGCCAGCCCGCGGCGCCCGAACGTCGATTTCCAAAGGGCGTGGGATGTCATGCACGCAGATCTTGCCAGGGGCGCCGTATCCGCGACGGCGGCGCAGTGGCAGGATCTATCCATCGGAGCACGCCGGTTCCGGATCGATTCGAACGAGTAGTCAGCTGGAGACCCGGTGACATGGAGGGGTGCGGCGCTAACCAGTTCCTCCCCCGGATCGATCTTCCGGGAGAGGGGTTTTGCTGGATGCTCGGAACTAAGTGATCGGACTCAGTGAGTCGCTACGTACCGCACGACACCCGTGGCGACCAGGTCGACCGTTGGGTCGACCGTGTGCGGCTGGCCGGATGCGCGCGGGGTGGCCAGGAGCGCCTGCAGGTCGATCACGGCAAGGAAGCCGGTCGAGGACGTCCCGGAACCGTCGCCCCAGTCAGCAATGACACCGTACGCCTTGCCGTTGTTCGGGCTCGTGTACGCTGTAATCGTGTGAGGATCGAATCCTGCGCTGAAGAATGTCCCATCGGGCGCGTTCGGTAACGCGAAGTAGGCATAGTCGACCAACGCCGGGGTTCCCGTGCCAGAGGTCGAGGGCAGCTGGAATACGGTGACGGTATTGCCGCCGAATTCACCGGTCACGACGCCAAGGTGTCCGTTGCCCGGTGCGACGGAGATTCCGTCGGTACCGGCCGCGAAACCGCCGCCGGTATCACCTCCTACGTACGTCGACAGGACAGGCGCGGTCCATGTACCGGCAGGCGTGCCGGGCGTGAACGAAGCCTGTGTCAGATCGGCAAGGAAGATGTTGCTGGTGAACTCCTGCGAGGACAGTGCGATGCCGGTGGTGCAATCCTCGGCCGCCGAGTCGAACTCGCCTCCCGACACCCCCGGTACACCGGCGGCATTCATCCCGAACTCCGCGGTGATAGCTCCGGCCGTGTTCAGCTGCATTACATCGTAAACATTCCTCTCGATCGGGTTCATAATCAAATTGCGGCTGGGATCGATTGAGATGTTCTCCGAGACGCCATTCTGTGTGGAGAACGGGGTCAGGAAGGTACCGGTATTCAGGTTCAAGGGCTGGATGCCGTCACCGGAGGCACCGCCGCTGAATCCGCCTGACACGTAGGCCGTATTCGTCAGGGAGTTGACCGCGACGCCGCAGTTGTGACACGAGCCGCCAGAGAAGGACGCGAAGCTGTTGGAGCTGCTCTCCAGCGTCGACGTTAACGTCGTTCCCTTGATGCGATAGACGTCCTGCGAATTGGCCGTACAGATCGTTTCGCCTGTCGACGGGTTGGCCGCACAGGCATTGACGATGCCGGGTGTCGCAATGGTGGTCGCCGATGGCGGGCCTTCGAGAGTTACGGCCTGGACGCCGGTGAGACCGCCACGCCAGGCGCCGTTCGGCACATACGCCGTCAAGTTACTGCCGAACGCCACGGCCAGTGAGCTGGAGGGCACACAGGCGTTGAGCGTCGTGTTGCTCGTGGTGACGGCCAACACTGCGCAGTTGGTGCTGGCATACCCTGGACCATTCACCCAGACGAAGTAGGTTCCCTTCGTGAGGCCGCTCGGGACCTTGAAATTGACGCGCTTCGCCGCGCCGACGATGGTCGTAATGGAAGTCGCGGTGCCGGTGACTTCACCGGAAACAGGTCCGCTGGCGCCCACACCGCACGTCGGAGCAAGGTTTACTTCCAGCGACGATGCGGCTGCGCCGGCTGGTATTCCAGCGGATGTCAGGTTGACATTGCTGACGCCGGACAGGCCGCTCGAGGGAGCGGTGACCGGCGACAGCGTGACGTCAGCCGCCGAGGCAGCGCCTGCCGGCAACATCGCGCCGACCGCCAACAGCAGGCCGCCGATTCCGAGCGCCGAGAGCAGGCCTCGTACGCGCGCGAGCGACTTGCGTCCGCGCATCAGCGCCGCAGCCAGCAGCCCTAAGCCCATCAGGGCCAGAGGCGCCGGCTCCGGCACCGTGGGTGGGCCGCTGCCCCCGGATGTGGTCGCCGTAATGAGAGCGAGATCTCCGTCCTGCAGAGCACCGCCGCTTGCGTCGGTGATCATTGCCGAGAACGTATCTTCAATTGTCGGCGTGGTCCCGTCCGCCAGCGTCAGCGAGGTCGGCGAGAAGGTCCCGGTCAGAGTTGCCGAGATCGCATCGTTGCCGGCCCCAAACGCGACACCGGGGCCGTCAAAGGACAGTCCGTCCGATGCCAGCGTGAAATCGCTTGAACCGAAAGTCTGGGTGGTGAGGTCCGCGAACGTCACCGTCAGGGACAGTGAGGACAAGTTGACTGAGCTGGTCACGGGGAAGTCGGCCGGATCGGCCAGAGCGATGCCGTTGGGGCCCGTGAGGTTGGTTATATCGAAAGTAGCGACATTGGGCGCGTTGGTGCCCTCATCGTAGCTGACGTAACCGATGTTGATGCTATCGGCAATGGCAGCGCCGCAAGCGGCCCACCCCAATGCGGCCAACGCGAGTACGCAAGCCGATCTTGGTACTCCGCGAGGGCTTCCTCTCTTCAATGACCACGGTTGGCTCATGGACTGACTCCCCTGGAAATGGCAACGTGCAGGTTGTTGGGACGACTTCAGCGGTCGCTGAAGAACACAGAGCAAAGCCTGTGCCAGAGGCATTAAAACGTCAGTTTTTCGGGAGTTATCGCGACCCCCGAAACGCGTCAATGTGCGAGTGTAAAATTTCTGGACAGAGCCGATCCGCCACTCGCAGGTGTCGGACAGATGGCTGACGCGGCAAGGAGAATCAACTCGAGGCGACCTTGCGGAGCAGTTGCTCTGCCGCGGGGCGCGTCGCGAACTTCGCAGGGGATTTCAACAACTCGCGCAACAAATCTGCGGCGCGCGCTTTTTCTCCGTGGCGCTCGTATGCCGCCGCCAGGTGATATTTGACGTCAGCATCGTGCGGCTCGGCGGCGGCGGCCTTCTCCAATAACGGCAGGCCTGCATCGAGATTGCCGTTGCTGACTAGCGCCCACCCGTAGGTGTCGGCAATCTTTCCGGTCCCCGGGGCCATTTGATACGCGCGCCGGGCGAGCTCCACGCACCGGGTATCGCCGCTGCGCAGATACAGCCAGGCAAGATTGTTCAGGATCAGCGGCTGCGCCGGGGAAGGCTGGCTTGCCAGCCGCTCGTATTCACCCGTTGCCTGGGTGAACTTCCCGCTCTCCTGGTAGTACTGCGCCAGGGCGAGCCGCACGTTGAGGTCCGCAGGAGTCTTTTGCAGCCATTGACGTAACGGGTCCTCCGGTGCAGACAGCGACCCGGCTCTGCGGGCTTGGAACTCCTTGATGGCGAGCGCCCCGGTCGGTCGCTGCTGCATCGCGGCAGCGAAGGCGTCGCTGGCAGCCTGATATTGGCCGGCGGCGAGATCGACGTTGCCTCGCAATTCGTCGATCGCATACTTCGGCAGACCCGACGTGCTCAATCTGCCGACGAGCGCGCGTGCGTCGTCGAGCTTTTTCTCGCGCACGTCCAGCTCAACCAGCTGCACCTGAGCGCGCTGCCGCACGGCGGCTGGACCAGCAATCGCCTCGAGAGTGGCCCGGGCGTCGGCCAGCCTGTGGAGCGCTATTTGTGCACGCGCGACGTCGATCGCGGCGTCGGCGGACCCGGCCGCGCGTGCCGCAGCAAAGCGCTTGAGCGCCTCATCCGGCTGGTTGGCGCTGAGCAGCATATCGCCGGCGGCTCGCAGCACCTGGGGTCGATCTTTTGCAACATCGGCCGCCTGATCGATCAATGAGCGCGCGACAGCGGCGTTGCCGTCGCCGAGGGCAAGCTGTGCCAGCTGCAGCCGCGCCTGAACGGACGCAGGATCGAACGAAACAGCATCCGAGAGCAGCTTGCGTGCGCCATTCCGGTCGCCGCGCTGCTGAGCGATCCTGGCCCTCTCGATGTAGGCAGCCTCCTGCTTGCGGTCGAGGCGGAGTACGGTCTTCAGAAGATCATCGGCCGCGTCGGGTTTTGCCTGGCGAAGCCGGACACTCGCCAGCGCCATCAGTGCCGGGATGTTGTTTGCGTCGAGCTCCGTGGCCCGGCTCAGAGCTCGCTGCGCCTCCTCGAGATCCCCTATGGACGCCCAGTAGCTTCCCGTGGCGGTCAACAAAGAGACATCTCCGGGATCTTGTGCAACGAGCTGGGCAATGGCAGCCCTGGCGGCCTCCGGCGTCTTCCCCGCAGCGGTCGCGCTGACCAGCAGAGCTTGCGAGTCGAGGTTGCGCTCCTGCGGCTTGAGTTGTTTCAAGAGCGCCAACGCGTCCTCGCTACGTCCAGCCGAAATGTAGGCGCGTGCGAGCGCCAGGGGAGAATCGAGGCTCTGCGGTGCACTGGCGACGCTGTGCTCCGGGTACGAAAGTCCCGTGCTCGCTCCGCCGGTTTCGCCATAGGCTTGCCCTGGCAGCCACTCGGTCTGGGTGTCGCCGTTGTGGGGTGGGGCAGCATCCATCACGGCGCGTGCTGCGACTGGATCGTGCAGCTTCAGGTCCGCTTCAGCGAGCAGCTTGCGCGCCGCGAGGGAGTCCGGGTGCTGCGCAACCAGGTGCTTGAGCTCTTCACTTGCCCACAAGGTATCCCCGCGCGCCAACAGCGCCTGAGCCAGCATCATCCTCGCGGGCAGCATATCGCTCCTGTCTTTCAGGAGCAGCTGCAGGCTCGTCACCGCGCTGTCGTAGTCCTTGTTGAGCATGGCGAGCCGTGCCCGTAGAAAGCGGCTGAGCACCGAATCGCGAAAACGCGCGTCGATCTGTTTGAGCGTCGTCGCCGCCGCGGTGGCATCTCCCAGTCGAATCTGCCCTTCGGCCAGAGCCGCCAGCAGAGCCGCCAGCCGGGGGCGCTCGAGTTGCCGGGGTGCGCTCTCCATGCTTTTCTGCAGCGCGGCCACGCTCTGACGGTTGTCACCCTGCAGCAAAAGGAGTTGACCGCGTACCAGCCAAGCCGCCGCCATGTGCGGGTCCACGGCAAGGGTCGCATCCGTTGCCTGCACTGCTTCGGGATAGCGGTGCTCGGCTGCCAGGAGGCGGGCACGCTGCAACAGCGCTCCGCTGTCTGTTGGCGAGCTCTGCAACGCGGCCGCGATACTGCGGTCGGCGCTCGCATAGTCATGCAGGCCGGCCTGAGCCGCGGACAGCAGGGTGAGGCGTCGCACAGGCGCCAGAGTCCGGTCAGCGTCCAGCAGCTGGGCGAGCTCCGCGAATCGACCGCGGGCGAGCAGGATTTCGCAACGCAGCCCGAGCTCCTCATTCGCGGGCGCGCCGGCCTTGAGAGCCTGGTCCATATCCGCTTGCGCGCCTTCCGCATCGCCCATTTTCCATTGCAGGCGTGCATGGGCAGCCAGTGCACGCGCATCGCGCGGGCTGCGCAGCAGCGCTTTTTTCAGCTCGACGCTCGCTGAACCGAAGGCGCCCTCTGCCAGGTCGCTCTCGGCGCGTGCCACGCGGGTCCGGGTCGACACGAGGCCGTCCCACCCTCGCGTGGCGATGAAGATCGCTGCAGCGCCTAACGGCAGACAGAGAAGCAGCCCCCAGATGAGGACTTTGAGCCGGCGGCTGCGACGGCTGCGGCGCGATCTTTTCCGGCCTCGTGAAGGTAATGTGCTCATCTGCCGTTGTCCGGTTGCTCCACGCCGGGATGTGTTGGAATGGCCGCGGCCAGAGCGCTGCTGTATCGCGCCCAGAAGTCGGCCACGAGGTGGCGGGCTGAATCGCAGCCATCCCGACAGCGGGCCGCAACGCCTATGACGCCACTTCCGGTCGGTCCTGCCACCGTCAGTGCTCCGTAGTAGAGTTGCGCGGCAAGCGCGTTGCCGGTGACGTGGCCGGCGACTGCGTACGCGTAGGCGATCACCCAGAGCTCGCCGGATGTCGATCGGGCTGTCAGGATCAGGGGTCTCGCTCGCAGCGATGCCAGTAGCAGGCTCCCGATGCCCGGCCGGCCCACGGCTTGCCAGTCACCCGGAGTCAGGATCGAATTCTCGTAGTAGTCGGGCTTGCTGCCACGAACCTGTTCCCCGTAAACGTTCGCATACACCTCGACGGTGCCCGAGCTGGAGGCGTAGGCGACCCGCACGGCATCGTTCGCCCCGGGAAAATACGGGTGCCAGCCGGGGCCGGCAGGAAGAGGTCCGCTCCAGCGGTCAGCCAGCACCGGCACTCCCCCAAGACGAACGGGACCCCGCGCGCTGACGCTCGGCAACACCGACATCAGCAGCACGAACGCGGCCGTCACAATGAAGGGCGTATATAGCGGAACGCCGGCCGGCTGCCACCGCATGCTCGTACGGCGCTCCGGTGGTTGAGTCCGTGACGGGGCGGGCGCCCACCAGCGACCCAGCAATCCGATGACGAGGATCAGGACGACAAACACCTCGAGCCCGAAAGTCTGATGCTCAACGGTGACCAGATAGTGATGCATCGCCGAGATGTGACCGGCATAGATCACGACGATCACCCGGATCCAGTTGGCCAGCAGCGCAAGTCCCGTGGCAGCGGCGAACAATCCCAGCAGACGCCGCGGTGACAACCGATTCACGATGCCGACGAGACCGGCCAGCGCCAGCGCCACCAGCAGATAGCGTTTGCCGCTGCACCCCTCGGCAATCTCGAACGTACCCTCCGGTATGGTGACCTGATCCCCGAGCACGTGTGCCTGGATACCCATCAGACTCAAGCCGAGCTCGCTCATGGCAACGGTCATGCGTTGCAGGTACGGGAGCAGGTAATCCCATACCGGAATGGAGAAATATAGATAGGCGAGCGGTGCCGCCGCATGTCGGGCGAGGGGCCACCCCGCGACGCCAAGTACCGCCAGCCACAGCACTGCCGGCACCAGCAGCTGGTACGCCATCTCATTGCTGCCGCGGTAGGCGAGCAGCCAGACCAACAGCGCGCCCAGCAAGGCAGCCGATCCCCACAAGCTCGGCTGTATGGCCTCGCCATCCAGCCGTGCGCGGCGCCACGCCAGCCATCCGATCGAGGTCGCGGCAATCAGCCAGCCGTGCTCGTAGTCGAGGATCGCGTTCCAGTAACGTCCCAGCGATTGGGCCGCCGGCCAGACTGCCAGCGAGGCGGCCACGAGAGCCGCGAAGGCGAGTGTGCTTGGACGCACCACGAGGGCCGTCGCCCGGCCGCTTGCGGTCACGTCGAGCTCACCCGTCATGTATCGCCATCCCGTAGCTTGTAACGGTGCATCAGCTCGTACAGCGTCGGCCGGCTCACTCCCAGCAATTCAGCTGTCCTCGACATCTGCCCATCCGACATGTGCAACGCCTGCCGGATGACCTGACGTTCGGCACGTGCGCGCACTTCCCGAAGATTGAAGACCGGAGCCGTCTCCGCGGCCGTCTCGATTCCCAGATCCGCCGCCGTGATGAGCGGCCCTTCGGACATGATCAGCGCCGTCTTGACGCGGCTCTCCAGCTCTCGAACATTACCCGGCCACGCATAGCCGTTGATAGCTGCCAGCGCTTCCTCAGTGAAGCCGCGCTTTGCGCGACGCTGCAGACGCGCGTGGCGACGCAGGATGGCATGGGCAAGTGTCACTGCCCCGCCGGCGCGCTCGCGCACTGGGGGGACGGTGATCGTCACTTCAGCGATGCGGTAGTACAGATCTTCCCGGAACAGTTGTGCATCGATAAGCTGCTGCAGATTCCGGTTGGTCGCCGCGACGATACGCATATCGACGGGGATCTGTTGGTGGCCACCCACTCTCTCGAGCACGCGATTCTGCAGGAAGCGCAGCAGCTTCGGCTGCAACGCGGCAGGCATGTCACCCACCTCATCCAGAAACAGCGTGCCGCCCTCCGCTCGCTCGAACTTGCCGATGGACCGGCGGACTGCGCCGGTGAACGCGCCGCGCTCGTGACCGAACAGCTCGCTTTCGATGAGTGGTGCGGGGATCGCGGCGCAATTGATCGGCACGAAGGGCCCGCGCCGCTTGCTCAGGGAGTGTACCGCCCGCGCCAGCAGCTCCTTGCCCGTACCACTCTCGCCAATCAGCAGCACCGATACGGCGCTTGGCGCGACCTTCTCGATCATCCGGCACACCGACAGCATCGCCTCATCGGTTGCGACGACCCCCTCCAATGCCATGGAGAGCTTCGCTTCGCGTGCTTCCCGAAGCTCGCTCTCCAGCGCGTGCACGTGCAGCGCCCGGCTGACAATGACTTTCAGTAACTGCGGCTCGAGCGGTTTCTCGTAGAAATCGTAGGCGCCGGCATCGATGGCCTTGAGCCCGCTTTCCCGCGCATTGTTGCCCGTTACCACGATGACCTTGGTATCGGGCGCGGTCGCGAGGATCTCGCTGAGTGCGTTCAGGCCCTCGCTATCGGTAGCGGGATCCGGCGGCAGACCCAGGTCCTGAATGACGACGGGCGGCTCGTAGCGGCGCAACTGTGCCAGCGCTTCCGCACGATTGGAGGCGAACACGACGTCGAGGCCCTCGAAGCACCACTTCAGCTGCTTCTGTAAGCCCGCATCATCCTCGACGACGAGCAACGTCGGAGTGTGTGCAGTCACCGGGAGCGACCCTCCGCTCAGGCTTCTGAGGGAGACTATCGTTATTGTGTTGGTCTGTTGTGTCAGTATCTTAACGCCAAAACGGCTAGCGCGCGAGCGGCAGGATAATGGTAAAACAGGTGCCGGCTCCGGGCTCACTGGCTACCCTGACCTCCCCGCCCAGGCGAGGACGTACTCGCGCACCTGATAGGCGCCGATGCCCATTCCGGAAGGGCCTTTCGTGCTGTCAAAAGGCGTGAACAGGCGCTGGCGGACGAAATCCACATCCATCCCGCAACCGGTGTCGTCGACTGCGAGGTGTGCTGCACCATTTTGGGTACGCAGGCTTACCGGAATTCTGCAGGTCATGCATCATGAACGCGGCCAGGCGGTTGTAGGCCTCGAACTGCTTGTCTTCCGCCAGACGCCTGTCGGTTTCCTGCTGTGCGATGCGCGCTGCAACATGACGGGCTGCGGTGCGCATCAGATCCCGATCCTCGAACGTCAGATCGAACTCCCGGTACGGAGACCCGAGCAGCATGATCCCGACGAGCTGCTCCTGCCCGATCATGGGGATGAGGATCCGCCAGCGCGGCGTGTCGCGCAAGCACGCCGGCGGCTGGAGGCCTTCGTAGACACCGGGGGCGCGGCGCAACTCCTCCAGGTCGATGATCCAACGCGTGCGCTGCAGGAAGCTGCACAGGGCATCCTGTAACGGCAGCTCGTCCCGCAGCTGCAGCTCCTGCAGGCTCGCGGGCCAGAAGGCGACTGCGGCGAAGCTCTGCCCGCCGCGTGTCGGAGTGAGCAACGCTCCTCCTGGACTGCCGAAGATCTGCGCGACAGCACGAATCGAAGTGTGGCGCACGTCCGTATCGTCAGTTGCGGACAATGTGTCGACGAACCGCAACCACTCGCGACGGTAATCGTACTTGTTCTTGTAAAAGTGCTTGATGAGAAAGACGTAGGCATGACGGCGCAAGCTCATGGACGCCACTGCGGCGGTCAGCAGCGCGATGGCGCGCCAGTACGTTGACGAAGCCGCGCGAAGTCCACGCTTCCAGGCTGCTGCGTTGCAACACAGCCGCGCTCGAGAACAGGAAGGCATCGTAACCGAACACCACGGCGAGACCCGCCGCCAGGGGCGCCAAAGCCCAGAGGCACGCGACGCCGTAGCTGACTGCGCCGAGCAGACCCAATCAATGACTCCCCGCACGCGTCCCCTGCACGCGTGCCTTGCACTCGTTTTGTCAGGGCACCTTGTGGCCAGCCTGCTCCTGAATTCTGCCGTGGGTGTCGTCGAAGCGTGCGTGAATCGTCCGGCCATCAGGATCGACGCTCCAGCGGGTGATCTTGACGACTTTGCCGTCTTTCTTGTCCCGCTCCTCGAGAGTGCGACTATCGAGCAGCTGTAGCGAGACACTCGTGAACTGCGGAGTGCCCCAATAGGGTGCGTCACTCCCGTCGAGTCGGGCTGAGAACGACCGGCCGAACTTATCCGACATCGAAAGCGTATCTCCCTCGACGTGGAAAGTGGTGTCCTCGTCGTTGTTGGGAAGGTCGTAGTCGAGGCGCTGCCACTCCCCGGAGATCGCATGTGACCCCGGGGCCGGCGGGCCCATGCGCCGCGAGCGAATTCGCACGACCACGGGGTGCGCGGCGACGTCCATGAGGGTCTGTAACTCCGTGAGCGTCATCCCATCAGCGCCGACGATCAGCTTGGACTCGAAAGCGACCTTGCCGCCCTTGCTGGCGGTCCTGAGCACCGTGCGCGCGTCGAGGATCGTGATCCGGCGCGTGTCGAAGTCAGGATCGCCGCTCAGCGCGTGGTCCTGACCGTCGGCCGCAAGGGTATACGGCGGCATACAGGAGCGGCACTCGTAGACGCCGTTGCGCAGATCGATGTTGTCGGGCTTGCGGTCAGGGCCGAACTTCTGCGGGTACTCCGGTCGCCAGGTGCCATCGAACACGCTGTGTGCGCCGGCGGGTGCGCTCAAGGCAACCGCGACCACGCTCGCAATCAACGCTGGCCGAGGCATCATGATCACTTCCACCCTTACGAGAGTCGTTCGCCCGATGGCCGCATTCTCAACGGGTTTGCTCAATGGGTAAAGCGCTATCGCGCCGGCGCAGTCAGGACCTCCAGGACTCGTCGCGTCGCAAACGAATCACCCAGGTTGCCTCCCCCAGCTTGTGTGACGCGCGGGTCAGCGCCTCTGAATCCTGCAGCGGCTCCCAGCGAGTCGTGAGCGTTTCCGCTTCGATGTACGCACGATGGGCTGCCAAAGTTGCGGTGATCATGTCTTTTCCCTCGATGTCGAGGACGATCCGGTCTGACACGGCCAGGCCTGCATCCTTGCGCGCGTCCTGTACCGTGCGCACGAGCTCCCGGGCGAGACCCTCCAGACGCAGCTCCTCGGTGAGAGCCGTCTCGAGCCCGACAAGATAGCCGCCCGCTTCCGCGCAGGCGAAACCTTCCGCGGAGCTGGTCTCGACGATCAGATCAGCAGGCTCGAGCTCGATGGACTGACCTGACACCGCCAACGTGATCGTGAGGCCCTGCGCCACCTTTGCGGCGATATCCGCGCCAGCGGCGCGCGCGAGCGCTTCGCGAATCGCGGGGAGCAGCTTGCCGTAGCGCTTGCCCACGAGCGGCAGGTTCGGCTTGATGCGATAGGTCACGAGTTTGGCGTCGCGCGGCAGGATTTCCACATGCTTGACATTCAGCTCCTCCCGGACCTGCTGGGCGTGATGTCGCACGGCGTTCGCAGCCTGCTCGTTGGGGACGCGCACGAGAATCCGCGACAGGGGCTGCCTTACTTTGAGGTTGGCATCGTTCCGGGCGGCTCTGCCGAGCGCCACCACGCGCTGCACAACTTCCATCTCTGCCAGAAGCGCGCGGTCCATGTGCTGCTCACGATGCTCCGGCCAACTGGCCATGTGAACGCTGGCCGGCGCAGCCGCATCGGCGCCGCGTACCAGGTTCTGGTACACGGCCTCCGCCAGAAATGGCATGAAGGGCGCAATGAGCCGCGTGGCCGTATCGAGGCACTCGTACAGAGTCAGATACGCAGATTGCTTGTCCTCCCCGCCGGCACCCTTCCAGAAGCGGCGCCGATTGCTGCGCACGTAACCGTTACTGAGCTGGTCGATGAAGCTCTCGATGGCCGTGCCGGCGCGCAGCGCATCGTACTGATCCAGCGCCTCGGTCGCCGTGGCGATCGTGCGTTGCAGCAACGACAGAATCCAGCGATCGCTGTCGGGACGGCTGGCGATTGGCACTGTCTGGTGCGGCTCGAACTGATCGAGCCGCGCATACAACACGAAGAAGGAGTAGACGTTCCAGTACGTGTTGATGAAGCCGCTGGCGACGGCGGAAATGATGTCAACCGAGACACGCTTCTGCATGTCCGGGGCCACGCGCGCCGCGAAGTGCCACCGCAGCGGGTCCGCGCCCACCGCATCGAACACGTCATAGGGATCGATCACGTTGCCCTGGGACTTGGACATCTTGCGGCCGCTGTCATCCACGATGTGGCTCAGGCAGATGACGTTACGGTAGGACACCTTATCCGACACCAGCGTCGCGATCGCATGCAGCGTGTAGAACCAGCCGCGGGTCTGATCGATGGCCTCGCAGATGAAGTCCGCGGGGAAAGCGCCGGCGAACTCCCGGGAGTGCTCGAATGGATAGTGCCATTGCGCGTAGGGCATCGCGCCCGAGTCGAACCAACAGTCGATCACCTCGGCGACGCGGCGATATTCGCGACCCTCGTGCATGAAGGTCACCTCATCGAGCGCGGGACGGTGCAGGTCCAGCCCCGTCAGTGCTCGACCGGCGCGCTGCTCGAGCTCGGCGCGCGAGCCGATACAGATCTGATCGCCCTTGCCGTCCGTCCACAACGGCAGCGGCGTGCCCCAGAACCGCTCGCGAGACAGCGCCCAGTCGACATTGTTCTCCAGCCAGTTGCCGAACCGGCCGTCACGAATGGCCGGTGGGACCCAGTCGATCGTCTGGTTCAGCTCGATCATGCGATCACGCAGCCGCGTGGTACGGATGTACCACGCGTTCTTCGCGTAATAGAGAAGCGGGTCGCCCGTGCGCCAGCCGAATGGATAGCTGTGCAGATGAGTCTCACTACGGAACAGCAGACCGCGTTCACGCAACAGGCCGACAATGATTGGATCGGCCTCCTTGAAGAACTTACCGGCTACGGGCGCCACTTGCGGCAGGAAGCAACCGTCCTCTCCGACCGCGTGCACGACCGGCAGCCCTTGGCTCTGCCCCAGCCGCAGATCGTCCTCACCGTAGGCAGGAGCAATGTGCACGATGCCCGTGCCGTCGCTGGTAGTGACGAATTCGGCTGTACGTACGCGGCAGATATCGCCCTGCACGGGAAGATAGTCGAACAAACGCTCGTAGCGTGCGCCGTCGAGCTCGGCACCGCGAGCGCTGCGAATGATTTCGTGCTCGTCGTCGCCGAGCACGCGCAGCAGATCCTTTGCGAGGATCAACACCTCCCCGCCACGGCGCACCCACACATACTCGACCGTCGGATGCACGGCCAGGAGGAGATTGGCCGGCAGAGTCCAGGGGGTCGTCGTCCACACCAGGAAATACGTGTTCTGCGCCTCCAACGCCCGAAAGCGCACGAACACTGAGGGGTCGGTCACTTCCCGATAGCCCTGGGCAACTTCGTGGGATGAGAGGGTGGCGCCGATGCGCGGATCGTAGGGGACGACCTTGTATCCCTGATAGATCAGCTGCCGTTGCCACAGCTGCTGCAGCAGATGCCAGACCGACTCGATGTAACTGTCGTGCAGGGTCAGGTAAGCGTTTTTCAGATCGACCCAGAAGCCCATGCGTTCGGTCATCGCCTCCCAGTCGCTCACGTAGCGCATGACCGAATCGCGACACATCGCCACGAAGGGCGCGATTCCGACTTCCTTCTCGATGCGGCGCTTGTCGAAGATGCCGAGCGTTTTTTCGACCTCGTGTTCGACGGGCAACCCGTGCGTATCCCAGCCGGCTCTGCGCTCGCAATGGTAACCGCGCATGGTCTTGTAGCGTGGGAACAGATCTTTGAAGGTGCGTGCCAGTACATGGTGAATGCCGGGACGACCGTTTGCCGTCGGGGGGCCCTCGTAGAACACGAACTCGGGCCGCCCCCGACTCTGCGCCAAGGTCCTCTGGAAGATGTTCTCTCGGCGCCACAAATCGAGGATCGCCGCCTCGAGAATCGGACCGTCATAACGTGCGGGAACTTCGGTGAACATGGTTGTGGTCTACCGCGGGTGAAGAAGGCGCCACTCCTCCGGCGCGCAGCGCCAGGAATGAGCACCGGGGCGATGGCAATCGCGGTACCACCCGGGTACGACGCGCCCTCGCGGACGCGACCTCGTCGGCTGACGATGATCAGCCAGGCCTGTTGACGGTAGCCGTCCGTCTGAGCCTACGGGCCTTGACGATCGTCGGGCGCGCCGGGGGTCGTCGAGGTCTTTCGGTCAGCAGCTCCAGGGTGATATTCACCGGCTGACAGGTCGGGGCTTGCACTCTCTCCCGATCGCTCTAGCCTGTGGGAACCGGTAAACGTGTCCCTTTCAAAGCTTTTCCATAGGGAGTGTACCGTCGCGTGGGTCCTCAGTACACTTCAGCCATGCGGAAAGAACTGCCTGGCCTGACACTGGTCGCACTCGGTTTTGCAGCGTGTGCTCTCTCTCCCGCACTGCACGCGTCGGTCAACCCTACCGAGCGCGCTATCCGGGCGCTCTCCGCTCGCTCCGACGCTGATTCTCTCGCCGCCGCAGGAGTCCTCAGCCTCAGAGGGCCTCGGGCTTTGCGCCTGGTCGCTCGCGCCGCACAAGCCGCGCCGCCGCGTCCAGACCTTGTCTGGTTGTATGTGCAGATCTGCTCCGAGATCCCGAGCTGCAACCCCGAACCGATCGAGCGTCAGCTTCGCGATCTCGACCCGGCGAATGGCGCAGGGTGGTTCGGCCCGCTCAATCGCGCGCATGCCGCGGGCGATCAGGCGGCCGAACAGCAGGCTCTGCAGAAGCTGGCCGGCTCCGAGCGTGTCGACATCTATTGGACGACGTTGGTCGCCCGATTGAGTCCGGCAGCGGCCGCCACTGGAGACCTGACACTACCCGAGGCTGAACTCGCGATCATGGGCGTCCTGGCAGCGGAGGGAATTCCGGCGTTCGCCGTAGCCTCCAAAGCGTGCAGCGGCGAGAACCTGAATCGTCCGGATGTTCGCGAAATGTGTCGCGGGATCGCTCGCACCTTGCAGCACGGCGATGCCTATATCACGGAGTTGGCCGGAGGTACCATTGCCAGGCGCGCCTGGCCGGAAGGCTCGCCCGAGTGGACCGCAGCGATGCAGACACATCGCACCTTCGAGTATCGCGCCGGGCTATGGCGGAAGCTGGAGCCGGCGTTGCACGAGAAGGCGGCCGTCGAGCGGTATCTGACCCTGTGTTCCCGGAGCCGTCGCGAGCAGGATGTGCTGGTGAGTGAGCTGGTCGAGGCCGGCGAGAATCCCAATCCGCCGGCGAACTGACACCCTCCTCGCGTCAGGCGCGCAGCGCGTCAGCGTACGCACGATATACGCTCGCCACTGATGCGGCTCTCGAGCCGCTCGCGAGTACTCTGTCCATCACCGCTTGGCAGAGGTCGCCCTCCAATGCCGCGCCGCCGAACGGCACGAGGCAGCTCGCGCGCTGTGACCTGCCGCGTCCTGCGGCGCCGGCTCTTGCGAGCCCGCCGCTTCCCGGCGGCGAGATCACTGGGGCACCTCGATGCGAGGCCGAAGCCTCGCGATCATCGTTGGCAACCACGTGTCAGGTGGGTTGGAGACAAAGTGCGGGAGTCGAACCCGCGCCCGACGGTTTATCAGACCGCTGCTCTACCTCTGAGCTAACTTCGTGGCGGTGGAGACTGCAATCTCGTGCGGTACGCGCACGCGCAACATGAAGCGCGAGCGCGCCAGGCGGGACTCGAGAGCCCGCGCCGCTGACACGATTTCCGTCCCGACCTCAGTACGACACGCCGCCTGCGCGCCGCGTCGAATGCGTTTCACGGGACTCGCCAAACGAGGAGGCCCCGGTGGCGGTGCCGACCGGGGCCTCTGGGGAGACTGCGGAAGGGCTGCCTGAAACAGCCCTCCCGTGACAGGAAAAGGCTATTTCGTCAGATCGATGTCCGCCCGGGGGCGCGAGCGACTCGCGCGCGAAGCGGTCCGGCGCCCGAGGGTGGGGTTTGTCCCGCGTGAGTACGTGCGCGGTATCAGCACGCCGGCGACGTGTTACGGGCGAAGGACCGCGCAACATTATCTCTCTGTGGACGAATCCGTCCGTTTTCAGGGGAGTCCCTCAATCTCGGACGCGACAGCCCTGCGAAGCAACACTCGGCGCGTCTCCTGTCGAGGCGTAGAGTTCTGAAATGCGGTGGCACATGGCAACTCCGGGCCCCATGAGAGACCTGCCGGCGAACTCCGCATGGCGTCGAGCGCAACTTCGGGGCCGTGCGATCGAGTGCAGCATGTGCACGCGGGACCCGCGAGCGGCCTTGCGTCCGCGGCGGCGATGGTGGGATCCCTCTCGCCGACACGCCGGCCGCAACCGCCGTGCGGTCCTCCGAGAGGGTTCGTCGGTGGTTAGATGAAAGATTGTGGTCGAATTCGGGGCACGCTATGGCCACACCTGCGAAAGCTCTCCTTCTCCCAGTGCTCATTGGCCTCGGGCTCGCCGCCTGCACACGGCAAGCGCCCGTCGCAGATAGCGCACCCACCGTGCTGGTATCCGCGCCATTGCGCCAGCAGGTTACCGAGTGGGACGACTACACCGGACGGTTCGAGGCCGTGGATTCCGTCGAGGTACGTCCGCGGGTCTCGGGGCTGCTGCAGTCGATCCATTTCCGCGACGGCCAGAAGGTCACCAAGGGCCAGCTGCTGTTCGTGATCGATCCGCGGCCATTCGCGGCGCAGCTGGAGCAATCGAAAGCCCAGCTTGCCCGGGCACACGCGGCGCTGGTCAATGCACAGGCCCAGCTGCGGCGCGGCAAGGCACTGATCTCCAGCCATGCTCTGAGCGAGCAGGACCTGGAAACTCTCTCCGCGACCGCGCAGCAGGCCGAGGCGGATGTCGCGGCTGCGCAAGCGAGTGTCGATGCCAACTCCCTGAATCTCGAGTTCACGCGCGTCGTGGCGCCGCTAGACGGGCAGGCGTCCTACCACAGGCTTGCCGCGGGCAATCTGGTCACCGCGGAGACGACCGTGCTGACCACCATCGTGACCCTGGACCCGATTCGCTTCGTTTTCGACGCCCCGGAGCCGGAGCTTCTGAAGTACAAGCGCGAGCAGGATCATTTGCCCACGGGCAACCGCGTGGACATCCGCTTGCAGGATGAGACCGAATACCGCTGGCACGGCAAGATGGAATTCCTCGACAACGCCCTCGACACGAGCTCCGGCACCATCCGTGGCCGCGCCCTTGTGGAGAATCCCACCGGGTTTCTGACCCCGGGCATGTTCGGTCACATGCGCCGCTTCGCCTCGCGCCCGACGGATGCAATGCTGATCCCCGATCAGGCCGTGGTGAACGACCAGACGCGACAGATCGCGTACGTCGTGAATGCTGATGGCGTCGTGGGCGTGCGTACTCTGGAGGTGGGTCAGCTCATCGAGGGCATGCGGGAAATCCGGGGTGGCCTTGCTCCAACGGACCGGGTGATCATCAGTGGGGTGCAGCGTGCGCGGCCTGGCAGCAAGGTCGACGCGAAGTCCGCTCCCATGAGTGCCTTTCCCACCGGCGTCTCCCTGGGTGAGAACGGGCGTCTGCAGATGCCAGCCGGAGGCACACGCTAGGAGCGGCGGCCCGCCTCCTTCAGCGCGAATCACGCCGTGAAGATCTCTCACTTCTTCATCGATCGTCCGGTGTTCGCTTGCGCGGTCTCGGTGGTCATCACGCTGCTCGGGGCCATTGCCTATCCCAATCTCGCCGTCGACCAGTACCCTCGCATCGCCCCGCCGACGGTCACCGTCTCGGCCAGCTATCCGGGAGCTTCCGCGGAAGTGATGGCGGACAACGTTGCGGCTCCTCTGGAGCAGCAGATCAACGGCGTGGATGACATGCTCTACATGTCCTCGCAGTCCATTGGCGAGGGTCGCGTGAGCATTACGGTGACTTTCAAGCTGGGCACCGATGTCGACATTGCGCAAGTCAAGGTTCAGAACCGTGTACAGACGGCGCTGCCGCAGCTGCCGCAGGAGGTGCAGGACCTCGGCGTAACCGTGCGCAAGGGCAGTGGCGACACGCTGCTGATCGTCCACGTGTTTGCGTCGGAGCCGACGATGGATCGCAAGTTCCTGGCCAACTACGCCAGCCTGCAGATCCGCGACCGGCTGTTGCGGGTCCCGGGGGTGGGCGATGTAGGAGTCAACGCCGCGCGTGACTATGCAATGCGCATCTGGATCGATCCGGACAAGGCGGCCGCGCGCGACCTGACGGTTCAGGAGATAGTGGATGCCCTGCGGAACAACAATCTGCAGGTCGCCGCCGGCGCGGTCGGAGCACCCCCGTTCACCGACAATCCGGCCTCGCAGCAGCTCATTATTCAGACTCAGAGCAAGCTCTCGACGGCGGACGAGTTCGCTCAGATCATCGTCAAGCGCGATAGCCAGGGCCGGGTGACGCGCGTCTCGGACATCGGGCGCGTTGAGCTGGGCGCTCAGAACTATGGAGTGAACGCCTACAAGAGCCGTGATCGGGCGGTGGCGCTGAGCGTCACGCAGGCCCCCGGAAGCAACGCGCTGGAGGTCGCACAGGCAGTCCAGAGCACGATGCGCGAGCTGCAGGCGAGCTTTCCGCCGGGCATCGCCTACGAGATCATCTACAACCCCAGCACCTATATTCGCGCCTCGGTCGATGAGGTGCAGCGCACCCTCCTGGATGCGACGGTGCTCGTCGTGATCGTGGTGATCCTGTTCCTCGGCCGCTGGCGCACCGCCTTCATCCCGCTGCTGGCCATCCCAGTGGCGCTGATCGGCACCTGCTCGGTGCTTTCGGCATTCGGCTTCTCGCTCAACAACCTATCCATGTTCGGGCTGGTGCTGTCGATCGGCATCGTCGTCGACGATGCCATCGTAGTCGTGGAGAACGTCGAACGTCATATCACCGCTGGCGTTCCCCCACGGGAAGCCGCACACCTGACCATGGATGAGGTCGGCGGCGCCCTGCTGGGCATCGCGCTGGTGCTGATTGCCGTGTTCGTCCCGACTGCGTTCATGGGGGGCATTGCCGGGCAGTTCTATAAGCAATTCGCGCTCACTATCGCCTCCGCGACGCTTATCTCGCTCGTCGTCTCTCTCACTCTGTCCCCGGCCCTGGCGGCCCTGATACTCAAGCCGCACGCCGGAGCGTCGCAGGGTCCGCGGGTGCTGCTGCCATTCGTGCGTGCGGCCGAAGCCTTCCAGCGGGGCTTCGATCGCTTCAGTCATTTCTATGGCGAGCGCACACTGCGCATCATCGGCGTTCGAGGACCGGCGCTGGCTGTCTATGTGGCGCTGTTGGCCCTGGCTGC
>CAZLYG010000025.1:0-21276 GCA_964563075.1 uncultured Steroidobacteraceae bacterium
ACAGGAATTTCCCGTAATCCATGATGCGCACCACCGGCGGCTCGGCCGTCGGCGATACTTCCACCAGGTCAAGCTCGGCAGCGGTCGCCATCTGCAGAGCTTCAAAGCGGGACATGACCCCGGCCTGCGACCCGTCGGCCGCAATCACACGCAGCTGCGGCGCGCTGATCTCGTCATTGCGCCGGACCCGCTTACTTGCACTAGCGATGCGTCAACCCTCCACCAAACGGCGCCCGCGGCTGTCGAGCTCGATGCGCAGGCGCTCGGAGAACGTCTGCGGTGACATCGTGCCCAGATCCTTGCCGCTGAGTGTGCGCACTGAAACCAGATTTGCGGCCACTTCCTTGTCGCCCGCTACCAGAAGATACGGAACACGCTGCAGCGTGTGTTCGCGAATCTTAAAGCCGACCTTTTCGTTGCGCAAGTCGGACTCGACGCGAAAGCCCTGATTTTTCAGGCTTTCCGTAACTTTGAGGACATATTCGTCCTGCCGGTCGGTGATGCTCAGGACCACGCACTGCAGCGGTGCCAGCCAAGCCGGCAGGCGCCCCGCGTGGTGCTCCAGAAGGATGGCGAGGAAGCGCTCCAGGGAGCCGAAAATGGCACGGTGGAGCATCACGGGGGTGACCTTCGCGCTGTGCTCGTCGATGTAGTACGCGCCCAGCCGGCCAGGCAGGTTCAGGTCCACCTGGATGGTCCCGCACTGCCAGTCGCGTCCGATGGCATCCCGGAGCACGAACTCCAGCTTCGGACCGTAAAAGGCGCCCTCGCCCGGGTTCAGCGTGTACTCAATGCCCGCGGCGCGCGAAGCATTCTTGAGTGCCGCCTCCGCACGATCCCAGACCTCGTCCGAGCCCACCCGCTTGGGCGGCCGGTCGGCAAACTTGATGCGCACATCGTCAAAGCCGAAGTCCCGGTAGATATCCAACAGCAGCTTCGTCACCGCGACCGACTCCTCGGTGATCTGCTGCTCCGTGATGAAGATGTGCGCGTCGTCCTGGGTAAACGCGCGTACCCGCATCAATCCGTGCAGCGCGCCGGAAGGCTCGTAGCGATGGACCTTGCCGAATTCGGCCAGGCGGATCGGCAGCTCGCGATAGCTGCGCAAGCCGTGCTTGAAGATCTGGACGTGCCCGGGGCAGTTCATCGGCTTGATCGCGTACAGGCGCTCATCCGGGGTCCTGGTGAGAAACATGTTCTCCCCGAACTTCTCCAGGTGCCCGGACTGTTGCCACAGGCTCGCGTCCATGAGCTCCGGGGCGCTCACCTCCTGGTACCCGGCGGCCCGTTGCCGCTCGCGCATGTACGCGATGAGCGTCTGAAAGACCGTCCAACCTTTGGGGTGCCAGAACACCGCTCCGGGAGCTTCTTCCTGCAGATGAAACAGGTCCAGCTCACGGCCGATGCGGCGATGGTCGCGCTTCTCGGCCTCTTCCAGGCGGTGGAGGTAATCATCCAGCTGCTTCTTGTCCGGCCAGGCAGTGCCGTAGATGCGCTGGAGCATCTCGTTACGCGAATCGCCGCGCCAGTAAGCGCCGGCCACCCGGGTCAGCTTGAAGGCCTTGAGCTTGCCGGTGGAGGGCACGTGGGGCCCACGGCACAGATCGATCCAGTTCCCCTGTCCGTAGAGGCTGATCTCTTCCTTCTCCGGAATGCTGGCGATGATCTCGGCCTTGTAGATCTCTCCGAGTCCCTTGAAGAACTCCACGGCCTCGGCGCGGGGCATCACGCGCCGCGCGACTTTCTGATCGGCCTTGGCGAGCTCCTGCATCTTCGCCTCAATGGCGGTGAGGTCCTCGGTGTTGAACGGCCGCTTGTAGGCGAAGTCGTAGTAGAAGCCATCCTCGATGACCGGCCCGATGGTGACCTGGGCGTCGGGGAAGAGCTCCTTCACTGCCTGGGCGAGCAGATGCGCGGTGGAATGGCGAATGACCTCCAGTCCGTCCGGCTCCTTGTCCGTCACGATCGAGACGGCGGCGTCCGCGGAAATGACATGCGAGGTATCGACCAGCTTGCCGTTGACACGCCCCGCGAGCGCGGCCTTGCGCAGGCCCGCGCCGATGCTGCCCGCGACCTCATCGACGGTTACGGGTTGATCGAAGCGGCGTTGACTGCCGTCGGGCAGAGTGACGACGACCATTCGGGGCTCCACACCTGTGGGATTTCCCCGCGTGGCTGGAAATGTTCAAGCAAAAAAGAGGGTGCTCCGAGTCATTCCAACACGGAAGCACCCTCTCATTGGTCTGGTAGGCGCGAGTGGGATCGAACCACCGACCACCACCATGTCAAGGTGATGCTCTACCGCTGAGCTACGCGCCTGAAAACTTCCACCCCACGGGGGCAGCGAACGATACAAGAGCCCTGCCGCACAAGCAAGCAATCTCAAGAGTTCCAAGCACTTAGGCTTGCGTCGCCGGATGCTCCGAGCGCACCGGGGGCGGTGCGTCCGGGGCGCTACTGTCCGCGCTCACGGCGCGAATTGCAGTGAGGCAATCGGCAAAGCTGGTGACGACTCCATACGCGCCCGCGGACTCGAGCCTCTCCCGAGCCCTCTGCAGATCGCCCTGGTCTCTCCACAGACCCACGAAAACCGGCAGATCCCCCGCGCTCTCGCGCACTTGCTTGCAGACGGTGCGGGCGGGTGCCACGGCATTCGGCGGCAGCGCGGACACCACGGCAGCCCGCGAGCCCCCCTCGGCACGCAGAGCCCCGATCTCCCGCTCGAGGGAATCGAACCCCGCGACCCATGCGTCGACCCCGTTCTCCAGCAACGCCGCAGCCAGCAGCTTGGCCGTGATGTCATCGGCCTTGTCGTCCGCGGGAATGCAGATGACGCTGGTCAGCGAGTCAGCCGCAAACCCCCGCCGCCGCAACCGGGCTCGTTGCGAGTCGAGGCGCTCTTCCGCCCAGTCGCTCACATGCTGCAGAACTGTCTTGCGGCGCGAGGGAGTGAGCGTGCCGCGATCGAAATCCGACTCCACCAGGCTGACGGTGGGCACGATGAGCGAGTCGCAGACCTCGAGCATGGTGTTAGAGCGGAGCACTTCCTCCAGCAGGCTGTCTGCCTGGTCGCGGCCGCTGCGCAGCAGGCGCTGATACAGCCGCTCGTGGGGCTCCAGTACAGGCTGGTCCCCGAGCAGCACGTAGAGGAAGTTCAACTGCGGGAGATATTTCCCCATGACCACGACGCACACCGTCAGGGGCACGGCGAGGAACAGGCCCGCGAGGCCCCATACCCATGTCCAGAATGCCGCCGCAAGCAACAACGCTACGGGCGAGAGGCCGGTGCGGCTGCCATACAACCAGGGTTCCAGCACGACGTAGTTGAACAACTCCAGGGCCGCAAACAGCCCGACGATGCTCAACGGACGCGTCCAGTCATCGAATACGGCGAAAGATAGAATCAGCGGCATTGCCGCCGCTGCCCAGACTCCGACGTAGGGAATGAAGCGCAGCAGCAGCGTCAGCACGCCCCACAGAGCGGCGTTGGGCACCCCGAGGTACCACAACCCCGCGGTGACGCATATACCGGTCCACCCGTTGATCAGAATCTGCATCACCAGGTAGCGGCTGATGCGCTGCCCCACATCGTCCAGAGCTTCCGTCGTCAGGAACAGATTGCGTGCCCCGAGCACGCGGATGACACGCTCGCGCAAGTCGTGGAGCCGCAGGAGCAGAAACCCTACGAGAACAATCACGACGAATGCCGTGCCGAGCGGCCGCAGCAGGGGGCCCACGAGATCCCCAAGGGTTTCCACAGCGGTCTTGGGCGTCTGCACCACCTGAACTTTGCTCACGCCGGGGGTTTTGGGCTCCGGCGGCGCGACACGCTGTAGCTCGTGCGCAATCTGCTCCACCGCCTTGGTCGCCTCGGAGTCCCCCAGCCGCAGCACGCCTCGGACCTCCACGATACGGTGACGCAGCTCACTCTGGTAGTTCGGGAGCGAGCGCGCGAGGTCGGAAACCTGGTTGACCACGAGATCGCCCAAGCCGGCGGTCAGTGTCAGGGCGAGAGCCAGGGAGAGGATGACCCCCAGAGTGCGGTTGAGGCGCACCCGCTGCAACACATCCACCAGCGGCGCGAGCATGAAGGTCAGCAGGAGGGCCAGCGCCAAGGGGACGAACACGTCCTCGGCAACCTTCAGGACGCCGACGACCACCACCACCGTCAACAGGACGATGCGGGTTCCTGCTGCCTGGCCTGGGACGTTCATGCGGCAAGACTACCCAATTGCAAAAAGTCGCCTCCGGCGCTTTTTGCTCGACTGGCAAAAAGCGTGGTTTTTGCCAGCCTCTCGCACGATTCGTTCCTGTGTGGGGCGAACTGGCCCACAACGGCCTATCCGGCGAAGCCCAATTCCAGCTTCTTCAGCCGCTCGATCTCGTCACGCAGCTTTGCGGCCGTCTCGAATTCCAGGTTGCGCGCCCGCTTGAGCATTTCGCCTTCCAGCTTCTTGATGCGCCGAACGAGCTGTTCGGGATGCATCTCGCCCGCGGTCAGCGGTTCTCCCACGGCGGGAATTCCTGTACGGCCCTGGCCGGTGCGCTTGCGGCCGTCCGACTTGCTCGGATCCGAGCGCGCGCCTTCCATGATGTCGGCCACGCCTTTCTGGATGCCCCGCGGCGTGATGCCGTGCGCCTCGTTGAACTCGAGCTGCTTCCTGCGACGACGATTGGTCTCGTCGATGGCACGTTGCATGGAGCCAGTCAGGGTGTCGGCATACAGGATGGCTCGGCCATTGATGTGACGCGCCGCGCGCCCGATTGTCTGGATGAGCGAGTTGTCCGAGCGCAGGAAGCCTTCCTTGTCGGCATCCAGGATTGCCACGAGTGATACCTCCGGCATGTCCAAGCCCTCGCGCAACAGGTTGATGCCGACCAGGACGTCGAATTTTCCAAGGCGCAGGTCGCGGATGATCTCGGTCCGCTCCACTGTCTCGATGTCAGCGTGCAAGTAGCGGACGCGCACGTCGTGCTCGTGCAGGTACTCCGTCAGATCCTCCGCCATTCTCTTGGTGAGCGTCGTGATGAGCACACGCTCGTTGAGCTCCACGCGCTTGCGGATCTCCGACAACACATCGTCCACCTGCGTACCCACCGGGCGGACCTCCACTTCCGGGTCCACCAGGCCCGTGGGCCGCACCAGCTGCTCGACCACCTGCCCGGAGCGCGACGCTTCGTACTTTCCGGGCGTCGCGGAAACGAAAATCATCTGCGGCGCGAGCTGTTCCCATTCCTCGAATTTCAGCGGCCGATTGTCGAGCGCGGAAGGCAGGCGGAAGCCGTATTCGACGAGGACTTCCTTGCGTGAGCGGTCTCCCCGGTACATCGCCCCGAGCTGCGGGATGGTCTGATGGCTCTCATCGACGATCAGCAGCGAGTTCCGCGGCAGGTAGTCGAACAGGCACGGAGGCGGCTCTCCGGGCGCCCGTCCCGAGAGGTAACGCGAGTAGTTCTCGATCCCGGAGCAGTAGCCGACCTCCTTCATCATCTCCATGTCGAACATCGTGCGCTGCTCGAGCCTCTGCGCCTCCAGGAGCTTGCCGGCATCGCGCAGCTCCTTCAGCCGGATGCGCAGGTCCTCGCGTATGTGATCCACCGCGCCACTGAGCCGGTCGCGCGGTGTTACATAATGTGTGCCGGGGTACACGGTGAACCGCGGCACCTTGCGGGAGATGACGCCCGTGAGCGGATCGAAAAGGGTGATCGATTCGATGACGTCATCGAACAATTCGACACGAACGGCCTCCCGCTCCGATTCGGCGGGGAAAATATCGATGACATCGCCACGTACCCGGTAAGTACCCTGGGTCAGGTCCAGCTCGTTGCGCGTGTACTGCATCTCAGCCAGGCGGCGCAGCAGCTTGCGCTGGTCCAGGCGATCCCCGCGCACGATGTGCAGGATCATCGACAGATACGTGCGTGGATCTCCCAGACCGTAGATGGAAGACACCGTCGCCACGATGATCGAGTCCGGGCGCTCGAGCAGCGCCTTCGTTGCCGACAGGCGCATCTGCTCGATGTGCTCGTTCACCGAGGAGTCCTTCTCGATGTAGGTGTCGGAGGACGGCACGTAGGCCTCCGGCTGGTAGTAATCGTAGTAAGAGACGAAATACTCCACCGAATTGTGCGGAAAGAACTCGCGGAACTCCCCGTACAGCTGCGCCGCGAGCGTCTTATTGTGCGCCAGCACCATCGTTGGGCGCTGCACGCGCGCAATCACATTGGCGGCGGCGTACGTCTTGCCCGAACCGGTCACGCCGAGCAACGTCTGGTGCGCGAGTCCTTCGTTCAGTCCTTCGACCAGCTTGTCAATAGCCTGCGGCTGATCCCCGGCCGGGGCGTAATCGGCTTCGAGCTTGAATGGAATGGAATCCATGAACGGGTCCCGCGGCTGCCAATGATGCGTACAAACAACCACTGAAGATTGGTGGCTTCGGTCACGATCCCTTAATATAGCTGAGCCTCTCGAAATTCCAGCGAACAGGAATCTTCAGTGACCGTATCACTTTCCCGACGCGTGCAGCGCGTCAAGCCCTCGCCCACGCTCGCAGTCACCGCCCGTGCCGCACGTCTGAAGGCGGAGGGCAAGGATGTGATTGGACTCGGTGCCGGCGAACCGGACTTCGACACGCCGCCGCACATCGCGCAGGCCGGCGTCGATGCCATCAAAAGCGGCTTTACACGTTACACCAACGTCGAGGGCATCAACGAGCTGAAGGATGCGATCATCGCCAAATTCCAGCGCGATAACGGCATCCGCTACGAGCGCCCGCAGGTGCTGGTCTCCTCCGGCGCGAAGCAGACGATCTACAACCTGTGCATGGCGGTGCTCGATCCGGGTGATGAGGCGATCATTCCCGCCCCCTACTGGGTCTCCTATCCGGACATGGTGATGCTCGCAGATGGATTGCCGGTGATGCCCTACGCCGGACCCGCGCAGGGCTACAAGATCACTCCACGCCAGCTAGCCGCTGCGATCACGCCGAAAACGCGTCTCGTACTGCTCAACAGCCCCTGCAATCCGACCGGCGCTGCATACACACGCGCGGAGCTGCGTGCGCTGGCTGATGTGTTGGTGGAGCACCCGCGCATCGTCATCGGCACGGACGACATGTACGAGAAGATCTACTGGGCCGCGGAGCCGTTCTGCAGCCTGCTCACCGTCGCACCTGAGCTGTACAACCGGACGGTCACGATCAACGGCGTTTCCAAGGCTTACGCCATGACGGGCTGGCGCCTCGGGTACTGCGGCGGCCCGAAGGAAATCGTCGCTGCGATGGCGACCATCCAGGGGCAGTCGACCTCGAATGCTTCCAGCATCACGCAGAAGGCTGCCACCGTGGCACTCGCGGCGGACCAGGCCTGCGTTGCCCGCATGAACGAGGCTTTCAAGGCGCGGCATGATTTCGTCGTCCAGGGGTTGAACTCCCTGCCCGGTGTGAGCTGTCTGCCGGGGGCGGGAACGTTCTACGCGTTTGCGGATGTGTCCAAGGCGATGGCCGCACTGGGCTGCCGCGAGGACGGCGAATTTGCCGAGTTGCTGTTGAATGAAGGCGGTGTCGCCGTTGTACCGGGAGCCGGCTTCGGCGCGCCGGGCCACGTGCGTCTGTCATTCGCATGCAGCATGCAGACGCTCGAGAAGGCCATCGACCGCATGCGCAGCGTCATCCAAGGACGCGTCGTCGCCAAGACCGCGTGAGTGAGGCTGCGCTGGCCGTGCATGGCACGGCCACGCCGGCCGAGAACCAGCGGCGAAGCGTGTCGCGGGACGCCCTCGACCGGACCGCACCGATTGCGGCCGCGTTGGACCAGAGCTATGGGTTGGTCAGTGTTGGCGGGCGGCCTCGTCATCGTCCACTTCGCATTCACCTTGTTCGTGATCTTCGGCGGCTTTCTGGTGTGGGTGCGCCGCCGGGTGATCTACGCACACCTGCCCGCTCTCGCGTGGGGATGTTGGATCGAGCTGTCGGGCCGGGTTTGCCCGCTCACTCCCCTGGAGAACTATCTGCGCTACCGCGCAGGCGAGGTTGGTTACAGCGGGGGATTTCTGCAGCACTACATCGTAGCAGCGCTCTATCCGCCGGGTTTGACCCGTGAGATGCAGTGGGGGTTGGCGGTCGTGCTGCTGGCCATCAACGTGCTCGCCTACACAGTTGTGTGGCGACGCCGCGGCCGGTCGACGGGTCTGCGGAGCTAAGCTGCCGTAGCTGAAGGGGCGTGCGCGGGATGCGCGCCTGCCGATTGCTGCAGCAGTCCGCGCGCGCCAAGCACATCCCGCATCGTCGAGAACGAGAAGTCTGTGAGGACCTGACGCAGGCGGGACTCGCATCGATGCAGGTTGGTGTAGTGGCGGAACCGGGAGAACGCACTGACTTTCACGCGCGGCTGACCCGGGTCCACTTCCCAAGGGTGCAGATAGAACGTGAAGGAGCGCCCGGCCTTCCGGTTGATCTGCCTCAAGCCCACGCGGGTCAGCCAGTACGGCAGAATGCGGAAGTAACCGCCGCCCGACACCGGCACCTGCACACCCATGAAGCTCGCCGCCGACATGGGAAACTCCACCAGCGTGCGCTGCGAGGGCGCGCTGATCCGGCCGATGTCCGGTGAGGCGCCGGGGATGCCATAGCGATCGTGACGGATGGGGAAGATGGAGGAGTCATACTCGAAGCCGAGATCGATCAGCACATCCAACGCCCACAGCGACTGGCGTGTGATCGAGAAGCTGGCAGCGCGGTAGCCGATTACGGGTTCCCCGAGGAGATTCTCCAGAAACCCCTTGGCGCGCGTGGTCTCCTCCCGGAACTCGCTCTGCGATTGGGTGTAGATCAATTGATGGGAGAAGCCGTGACAGGCGATTTCGTGTCCCGCCGCGGCAATGCGCTTCACCAGATGGGGCGACTTCTCAGCCACCCAGCCGAGGATGAAAAACGTTCCGCGGACGCCCTTCTCCGCCAGCAGGTTCAGTATCCGCTCCGTATTGGCCTCCACCCGGTATTCGCGCGTCGGCCAGGTGTCCCGTGGGATGGCCGGAGCGAGTGCCGCGACCTGGAAGTAGTCCTCCACGTCGATCGAGAAGGCATTGACCGGTTCAGAGGGGCTCAAAGCGGACGTCCCATCGGCGAAGCTGTTACTTGAATCACACTATAGCCTCCGCCCTTCGGGCCACTCAAACCCGGGGGCGGGGTTTATGCAGTGCAGCACGCCTTTTTTTCAGATCTGAGACGCGGGTGAGGTCGTCGGGGGCGGCCAGGCAGGTGCAGACTTGGGGGTCATGCCCACACCGACCGCGGAGTTGCTGGAGGAGGCGCCCGTCCTGCATGACCGGACCGCCTCAGCCGTGCGCGACGGGACCACCACGGGCAAGCTCGAGTTGCTCGCGCGCCGCACCGACGGCTCCAGGTTCTTCGGCCGCCCGGCCGCGAAGGCGCCATGAAACGTCTGCTGTTCGTCGATGATGAGCAACCGGTGCTGGATGGACTGCGGTCGCGCCTGCACCGCATGGTCGGACGCTGGCGGATGGACTTCGTCACCAGCGGCGAGCTCGCTATCGATCATCTGCAGCGCCACCCGTGCGACCTGGTCGTCACCGATATGCGCATGCAGGGAATGGATGGTGCCAGCCTGCTGGAGCAGGTCAGCACGCGCTGGCCGCAGACCGTGCGCATCGTGCTGTCCGGCTACTCCGAGCTGGAGCAGACCATCCGCCTGGTGCCCTTTGCTCATCAATACCTGAGCAAGCCCTGCCAACCGCGCCAACTGGAGAGCGTCATCGAGCGCTGCCTGCTGCTGCAGGACCTGCTCAACCGCTCAGATCTGCGCGCCATCGTCGGTCGTATCCGCAAGCTGCCCTCTCTGCCGCACATCTATACCAAGCTGCGCAACATCGTCAGGGACGAGAATGTCACGCTGGAGGAAGTCGCCACACTGGTAGCGGCAGATTCGGCGCTGGCGGCCCGAGTGCTCCAGGTCGTCAACTCTGCTTTCTTCCGCCTGGCGCGGCGGATCAGCAACATCGAGCAGGCAGTGAACTACCTCGGATTCACGGCGATTCGCAATCTCGCCGTGTCACTGGAGATCTTTGCCCAATGGCCCCGCGGCGCCTCCGGCGTGCTGGATCTGCACAAGCTCCAATCGCACGCACATTCCGTGGCCTCGGTTGCAAGCGCGCTCACCGCGGGCACCCTGATCGCAGATGACACCATGCTCGCCGGGCTGTTGCATGACATCGGCTACTGGATCCTCGCCCAGGAGTGTCCGGCGGACCTGCACCAGGCGATCGAGCTCGCCGCAGCCAAAGGCATTCCGCTGCATGAGGCGGAGTCGCAGGTGATCGGCGCTTCACACGCCGAAATCGGCGCGTATCTGCTCGGGATCTGGGGACTCCCCTACCCCGTCATCGAGGCCGTTGCTCACCACCACCTGCCACATCGCGTGCAACAATCGGAATTCGACGTGCTCGCGGCAGTCGCAGTCGCCCACGCACTGGTGGAAGGCGACGACGCCAGTGCCTTTGGCACGCGGCTGAGCCCGGACCCACGCGTCGACGGCAGCTACCTGGTATCCATCAGCGCGCCTTTCGACTGGGATTCGTGCCTGCGACGTGTCAACGCCAGATCGAGGGAGTCTGCACCGTGAGCGCACGGGACCTTCCGCCAGGACGTGGCGGTGCAGGGCCTGCGCCGGCGGGCCACGCGGCTTGGCGGTGACGGTGCCGGGGGCTTAACGGGGGCGGCCGGTGGGGGTTTCAGCGGGTGCGCCGAGGACTCGGCGGACCGGGGCTAACCCGCCGGTGCCGCTGCGCCGAGGGGCAGGACCCGGCTCCGGCAACGTGGGCCATCGGCCCACCGGCCCGATTCCTTGACTATCCGGGGCGGCTTTCGGAGAATTCGCCGCCTTCTTCGCAGCCCACCGTGTTCCCCGGTAGCTCAGCGGTAGAGCGTCGGACTGTTAATCCGTTGGTCGTTGGTTCGATTCCAACCCGGGGAGCCAATAAAAACAGCAGTTTACGAGTACCAGGGACGGCGATTTTATACCGGCTTTTATACCGGGCCGCCTCAGGGCGAGCCCGGTTCGCCATCCACAAACGGATTCAGGATCTTCAGGCGTTCGTCGATCACCAGGCCGTGGTTGGATGTCTTCCGACCAACGCGTCGCGCATCCCCGCTTCCAGCGGCCACCACCAATCTGTCGAATACGGATAGCCCGTAACGCGGCGCGCGCTGCAGCCCCGCCGCGTGAGTGTCCAAGGTGACCGAGCCGATCGTCGGGCACAGGGTGCGGATGAATATGGATATGGCTATCGCACATATGAACGGCGCGATTACTTGCTTGGTTGATCGAGAGCATTTGCCTCCGCACTGAGCGGCGTCAGCCGCCTGAGACCCGTGATGTTAACCTCTCGATATGCCGCGCTGCATTTACTGTCTAGAGGATAAGAGTGACGAGTGCTTCCGCAAGGCGGAGCATGTGATGTCGCAATCGTTTGGCAAGTTCGAGGACAACCTCACACTGCACGGCGTCGTATGTGACGATTGCAATCAATATTTCGGCGATACGCTGGAGTTGATACTAGGCCGTGACACAAACGAGGGCCTTGCTCGGGTCCAACATGGTGTGAAGAGACCGAAGGAGTTCAAAGCCCTCAGTAGAGGGCGCGTTACTCTGAAGATCGCGGAGGGGCCATTCAAGGGGAGCCATGCCTACCTTGCATACTCGGAGAAGGCAGGCAAGGTTCAGATATTCATGTTTCCGCAGGTGGGATTTTAACCTTGCCTTCGAATACATACGAGTTCTTTTTACTCGACGAGATTCCTTCGCTGGAAGACTTACGAAAGAAGGGATTCAGCGATGGCACGCCACGATCGATCTTTGATGTAGAGGTTGACTCGGAAACGCTGATATCCCTACTCGTGGAGAAAGACATTTCGTTTCGCTCGGATGGCAATTTCGATCCAGGCCCGCCGCCTGCGGACATTCTCGTCGAAAAGAACTTCATTATCGATGACACAGTGCGGAGGGCGATCACGAAGATTGCTTTCAACTACCTTGCTAAGATGCACGGAGCTCAATTCGCTCTACATCCGGCCTTCGATGGAATAAGAAGATTTGTCCGCCATGGAGAGAGGCCCAGTCTTTTTCTATTTGATGCCGTAGACGAGGCGATTCTTGTAGGCGAACCAATAGAGGGACCTCGGCTCCTTGGTAGCCTCGTCACGTTGGATGTTGCAATAGACGGAGCCTCGCTATTCGCGCAAGTATCATTGCTGAATATGTTGACCTACCGCGTCCTTCTCGCTCCTGACTTTGAAGGCGAGAGACCGATTGACTTCCGACGTGGCCATTACTTTGACGTGTCCGGTCATCAGATTTACGAGTTGGGATCTCGAGCGAAGGCTACGGCACAAGCACCGCCTTGCAGAAGAGTGGTGGGACTTTTAGGTGATTCCGAGTAGGCTCCACCAGTCCTGGGCGGCGTAGATGACGCGGACGACCGATACGCCGTCGTGCCGAGGCAGGTAGAAGATTAGGAAGTTTTCGAAGTCTTGGACTCGCCATTTGCGGAGGCCGGCGAGTCGCGGATGGCGTAGGGTGAGCGGGGCGCCGATGTTGGGCTGTTCGGCGAGAAGTCCAAAGCTAGCCTCTGCTCGCTCTAGGAAGCGGTCCGCAAGTTCTTCGCCACCGTTCTCCGCGAGATAGACATAGTGCTGGATCAGGTCCCGCCGGGTGGCGGGGCGCTTGTAGACGCGCGGCATTACCTGCCGCGTTTCTTGTTGGCGGCGAGGCGCGCTCGTGCTTCTTTGCGAATGGCTGCCCAGTCGTCGCGGGTGAGTTCGGTTTCCTCGCCCTCCAGGCCTTCTAGGAGGAGTGATTGGAGTTGCTCCTCGGCCTTGTGTTTCTCGTCGTCGCGGATTAGCTCGCGAATGTACTCGCTGGCGCTGCTGTAACGGCCGGAGGCAATCTGCCGGTCGACGAACTGCTTGAGCGGTTCGGGCAGGGATATGTTCATGCTTTCCACCCGGTGCATTGTCGATGGTGATGGCAGAAAATGTCAAGACTTGCCATGCGGGTTTGAGGGGCGGCGCCTGCTCCATCACAAGAGATTCACGACTGTGCATCGCGTCTATGCTGAACGCAGTTCAGGTGCACCAGGGAAGCCCCGCGCAGCTGTGAAGCACGGTCACAATAGGGGTCATGCCTGCCGTTCACTTGGACGGCGAGTTTCATCAGTCGCGCGTAATGCGAACGCCGAAGGCCGTTCAAGGGGAAAATCGATTCGGGTCGCGACGGTCAGCTCCTGGCGGATTTGAGACGATCATGAGCGGGCGTGACCGCTGATGCTGCGCCGCATCATGAGCGGTCACTTGCGACCCGAAGGAAGAATGGCGGGCCCGGGCGCGAGCATGTCGCACCGAGGGCGTGCTTGCCCTGTCGGCTGGCCGCCCCCGATACCGCGTACACTGCGCTCTCCTCAGCAACCCGTCGAAAACTCAGCTCAACCCGATGCACGAGCGCTTCTTCGCCGACATTCTCAGAAACCGCCAGAACGGCATCATCCTGGACCGCTGGGGTGAGCTGGCCCTTCCTGACGGATGGCTGGTGGCCGGCTGCCTGTTTCAAACAGTGTGGAACCTCCAGGCCGGGCGTGCTCCGGAGGCGGATATCAAGGACTACGACCTGTTCTACTTCGACAGCAACGACCCGAGCGAGGCTGCCGAGCGCCGCGTGCAGGCACGCGTAGACGATGTGCTGGCGGACCTGGACATCGCCGTGGAAGTGTCCAACCAGGCTCGGGTTCACGTTTGGTACGAGTCGTACTTTGGACACCCTTATGCGCAATTGCGCACGGCATGCGACGGGATTGATCGCTTCCTGGTTCTCGCGACCTGCGTCGGCATCCGACCTGGCGAACTGTACGTACCGAACGGCCTCGCGCTGCTGTACGAGGGCCTGCTCACCATGAATCCCCTGACGCCCTATCGCGATCTGTTCGATCAGAAGGCCGCCTCATACCACGCCCGGTGGCCGTGGCTGCGCATCCAGACTCCCGACCAAGCCCCCAGGCTGACGTCTCTTTCGCCTGACGTTGGACCTACTGCCTTCGGTAGCGACCCCTTGCCCGGGGAACCTCGAATCCCACGGGCATCTGCCGATGGTTGACGGGCGATTCGATGCGGGTGGTCGTGGCCTGCCAGGAACTCTTCCATGGCACGACGACGAATGAACCGACGTCGTCCGATCGTTACGGTCGGCAACCGACCGTCTTTGATCAGCTTGTAAAGGGTGCCGCGGCAAATTCCGCCGAGGAACTCCACGGCTTCCCGAATGCTGTACAGATCCGTGTTGCTCATACGCGCCCCCCGATCGGCACCCATTGCCAACCACGGACATGCTCGGTTCGAGTTTACGGAACCTGACTGGACTTCAGAAGTCTGCATTTCGGGTGTTTTTGGGCACAAATGCACACCCTGTTGGCTCCCGACGCCCTTCTTGCAGGGCCAGTCTGTCCACCGGTGTACACGACAGTTCACTGCCGTCCCACCGCTGACATCCAAAGCGAGCTGCTGCCTTGCCTTGCGACTCTCTGAGGTCAGGCCCGGGCCGTCTGTGTGCGCGGTTCCGGCCAGGTTGCCTTCAGGCTCTCACTTTTGAGAGAGCCGCGTTGACGGCATCCCGGCTGAAGTGGTGAGGGTCGAAGCTGCCGCCGACCCAGGTCAACAAACTCTCGTGCTCTTCGTGTTCTGGGTCGGCGATGCCGGCCAGGAACTCAGCATAGCCAGGAGCACCGCCAACATCCTCCGGTGGGCAGGCATTCGCGCCGTCCGTACAGTAGATGAGCGCATCGGATTTCAGGGGCGCGTGCTCTTCGATGATGACCACGTGATGCCAACTGTCCCCGAAATCGTAGAGATAGTCGAAGCACCGTGACTGGTATCCGAGTGCCTTCTCGAGCACGATTCGGCGTTCATCGCGCTGCTTGAGCTCGTCCGCGCAGTCCGGATCGGGCGTGCTGTATCGTTGTCCTGCGATCACAAACTCGTGCAGATGGCTGTCAGTCCAGCCCATCGCGGCTTGCAACACTCGATGCAGCGCCGGCAAACGAATGGTGCTTGGTAGCAGTAGCCGCCGCCACACCTTAGGGGTGACCTCAAGAAGCTCCACCCGGACCTGCCATCCGTATTCCGGCAGCGGATGAAGCGAAGTGACCTTCGTCGAGCTCACGAGGGAAAATGCCGTCCCGGAAACTGTGCTGAGGTCGTGCGCACTGCAGTCTCGATGTCCACCGCCACAGCCCGCCCTACTTGTGAACGCCCAGTGCGCTGTTGATTCGCGAGACCGCGTCCTTGAGCGGCTTCAAATCCTTGGTACAGGTATCCCACAACACCGTCGGATAGTCTCATGGTAGTCATGCCGCAATACATTGCCGATACCGGCGATCGCCCGCCAGGGGATTTGCGGCTCGGTTTCCTTCAGCTCTTGAGGAAGGCGGCGACTCGCTTCGGAAAGGATCTCGAGGTTTCGCTCGACGAGTTGCCGCGCCCTTCGATCTCGTCGAAACCTCTCGAAATCATAACCCGCGGTGTCGGTCTCGATGTTGGCAATGGCCTCGAGCATGTGGCCGACGTAAACAGCAGGGTCTTTTTGCATCAGAACACGGGCTCGGCTTCGCGAAGCACCCGCTCCCTGATCAATGGCTCGAGACCTTTCTTCGTGACGACATCGACAGGTCGCCGCAGCCGCTCCTCGAGGAAGTCCTTCACTGCGACCAGATCAACCAGGCTGAACGGCGCATCGGCGGCGATATCGACGAGCACGTCGATGTCACTGTCGGGCCGAGCATCACCCCTAGCGACTGAACCAAACAGCGCCAGGGATTCGATTCCGCGCTCCCGCAGCGGCTGTTCCAGAGAGCGCAATTCCGCGAGGATGTCGGCTTTGCTCGTCCGCCCCTTCCGCTCCGATTTCCTTGCTGGTTCCGGCTCGCGCTGTACGAGCAGGCGAAGTGCCTCTCGGACCACCTCACTGGCATTGTTGTAGAGACCGGAGGCCACCTTCCCCCGAACGAACTTCTCCAGTGCAGGTGTGAGCGAGACATTCATTGGCGGCACTATAGCATACTTTGACAATCTTTGTTATTACCATATCGACAGAAGTTCTCAATTAAATCAATTGATTATGCGGATTAATACGCACCTCGCAAGCGCCCGGCCGATATCGAACCGCGGCTGATGTGTAGGCGGCTCAGGGCGTGAAGCTCGTTGCGCCACGTAATCGCGCAGTGCCGGAGGCAATTCAACTCGGTTCATCGGATGAGCCACCCAGAACTGCTGCACTATTCCGAAGATCTTCGTATCGAAGGCAGCTCTGACCCGGGGACTGGCGTTGCTCGCCTTGGCGGCCTCCAATCTGAGAACCCAGCAGAGCGCGGCAGCCTTCAGGTAAGAGAGGTTCTCCGTCTGGGCCTCGCGATCGTTCAGGTGCCCTTGCGTGTCGTAAAACGCAATCAGGTTCTCAACCGTTTTTAATTCCGCCTCGACCGTGGGCACGGGATCCCCGTTTTGAGCGAGTGCCGCAGCGAGGAACGTAGTTCCTCCAAGCCCTTGTATAGCGCTCGCGCCGTCTCGTCATCGAACTGCGTCGGAGTACGGAGCCCCTTTCGCCCAGTCTCGGGGCTCCTCCTGCAGAAGAACCTCGCTCGTTCGCCGCTCAGGAATCATGCCGTCGAGACCAAGCGCCACTTGCACGCGCAGATAGAGGTCGCTGCGCAACGGATTCGAGTATCTGGCGGGCTTGTCCCCTGCCAGCACCTCCTCGAAATCGTCAAGCTGACCAGTGTTGAACGGCAGCGTAGTGCTGTGGTCGCCATTGCTGACGCGGAGGTGTTCGTTGCTAACCCACTTCATCTCCGCACGCGGCAGGAAGCTCCGAATGAACACCTGAATAGCATCGTGCGCAGCGCAGGGCGCCCGCTCGACACGCTCCCTCCTCAGATGCTCTTGGTCTAGCCGGACGCGGACAGCCTGCTACGCCGCAATTTCTCACATCCGGTGGTCTGGTGGCACCGGGCCGCGCGTTTCGTCCGTGGCACTGCTTGGTTGACCTACAACTTGCCTTTGTTGGTCATCGAAGCTATAGTTGACCAACAAAGTCCTCCTGTAGGTCAAGCCCGCGGACAATTTCATGGAAGACATCGATCTAGCCGCACAGAACCTGTTTGCCGAGCTGCTGCAGCGCTGCCTGGACGCTGAGTTCGACGCCGAATACCGCGAGAACGGCACTTTTATCCGCAAGAAATCCAAAGGCCGCGAGTATTGGCACTTCCAGTGGCGCGATGGTGAAAACATCCGCAACAAGTATGTCGGCCCTGTGAACGATGCGAGCATCACTGGCCGGGTGGAGCATTTCTCGACTCTGAAAGCCAGTTTCAAACGACGACAGGGCTTGGTGCGCGCGCTCGCGGCTGCGGGCCTGCCCACCCCTGATGCTCTCTCAGGCCGCGTCGTCGAAGCAATGTGGAAGGCGGGTTTCTTTCGCCTCCGCGGCGTGCTGGTCGGAACCCTTGCGTTTCAGACCTACGCGGGCTTGCTCGGTATCAAGCTCGGACGCCGTCCCCTCATGACCCAGGATGCTGATTTCGCGCAGTTCTGGGGAATATCTGAAAATATTGATGAGAGTATCGAGCCGCCCCTCACTATATTGCGGCAATTGGACGCAAGCTTCAAAGAAGTGCCCCATGTTGGTGATCCATTCGTGTCAACTCGCTATCGCAACGACCGCGACTACCTGGTCGACTTCCTTACCCCAAATCGGGGCTCGGACGAACACCAAGGCAAGCCAGCACGAATGCGATCCCTTGCGGGCACGGGTGCAGAGCCACTCCGGCATTTGGACTTTCTTATCCATCAACCAGAGCGCTCCCTGCTGCTTTATGCGGGAGGTATTCCTGTTGCGATTCCACGTGCTGAGAGGTTTGCCGTTCACAAGCTCATGGTCGCCGTGGACCGCGTGAACCAAGCAAAGTCTGTCAAAGATATTCAACAGGCGCAGATTCTGATCGACGCCCTGAGCATCAGACGTCCTGCCGAGCTCGCCGACTCTTGGAATACCGCGTGGAGCGCGGGCAAACAGTGGCGCAAGAAGCTTGAGTCAGGTAAAGAACGACTAACGGCGGGAATTCAGGGCACACTCGAAGCGACCGCTAGACGCAAATGACTCCGGGCGGCCGGGATCGCCGCCCGTTCAGCGCGTCTCAGGCCACATGACGAAGAGATGTCAGCGCGCGCGCACCTTCACCCGCGCTGCCACCCAGTCCCCGATGACCTGCAATGCCAAAGGCGAGATCGATTCTTTGATGACTCCGAATTCACGCGGCGAGCCGGTATGGGCCGTCTGCATCATGTGATTGAGGCCGGGAAGTACCTCGACTTTCGATCCGGGGATGGTGTCGAGCACCGGCCTCATTGCAGCGACATACGGCTCTGCCGGAACGATGCGATCAAGTGAACCCACGAGCGCCAGCACAGGCACGTGCACGTTCTTCAGGTATTTGATCGGATCGTCATTCAACTCCTCGCGCACAAACTTGACTGTCATGGTCTGACGAGTCGCCTTGGCTTGCTCCTCAGTCAAACCTTTACCGGTGACAGCCTCATCGATCAGTGCATCGACCCGCCGGTTCGCGACAGCGTCGTCCGGCGTCGCTTTCACCGTCCGGAAAATCCTCTGGCATAGCGCGCGTATATCTTGGCCTGCTGCGCGGATGACGCTCCGTTCTCCTGGGCCATATACGCCAGCATCTCGGTGATACGGAACTCCCTGCTGAGACCCGAACCTGCCATCGCGACTACAAAACGCTCGGCGTGCCGTACTGACCGAACGGCTCAGCGCGCCCTATCGCTCCTTCGGAGCTCCGGGGCCGAGACCAACGCTACTCTCAACGTCAGCTGGACGCTAGAGGTCGGCGCTTCCTTCTTGGCAAGACATCGGTGCGTGAGGCCCCGCCTGTGTGCCCCGGCCTCGTATCTCAAGCATCTCTCTTGCCTCTACTCTCGGCCTTGAAAGACGAACGAGACCGCAAAGAGTGCAGCTCCCATGGCCATGGCCCAAGCTCCGTAGATCGCCATGAGAGAGAATACCTCCGCAAGCTGCTCGCGGAGTGGATCCGACCACGGTGAATCCGCGATCAATGCGGTAGTGAGATTACTACTGCGTGCGTCGACAGCACGCGCGTTCCAAGGGTTTCCGCCAGTATGTACATGGCGACTCCGTAGATAGATGCGGCAATGACGCGGGGCCAGGCGGACTTCACGAAGGACAGCAGAGCAAGTAGGCCCGAACCGATGCAAACACCTGATAGGCAGACTGCAACGACGAGGAAGGCGGATGACTTGAGAATGCCCTTGAAAAGGGCCTCCTCGACGTACCCGCCCAAAATGATTGCAGCAGGTGCTCCGAGGAACGCCCAAGCGCCGGCGAACCACTGACCTCTCATAGATGCCTAACTCGGATCGCGCAGTGTGGTGCGTGAATAATGATCAAGGCGCACGCAGCGCGGCCCCTCGGACTTCACCGTCAGCATGTCAGACCTCGTACGTAGCGCTTCACGTATGTAATGCTAGAGGGGGTACTGTACGGACAATCGTCGGAACCAGATGCGTGTGGTATGCGGATCCCCGCGCACAACAAGCGCGGGTCAGAGGGCGATTCTATCCACTTGCACCTGCCAGCAGAAGATGCGCGCGCGGTCATCTGCGCTCACCATCTCTCGCCAGGTTTTGGGGGCCTGCGCTGTTCGATGCTCACGAGTACCCGTTCTCTGGCGCGGCGGCAGAAGAAGAAGGCAAGCCGGTCCCCTAGCTCGTCGGCGATCCATCCTGCAGCAACGCGCTCCTCGCGAGCGCCTATGAGTATTGCCCGCAAGTCGGCGAGAGGCTCAATGTGTTGACTCTCGATGACCTCGGAGAACTGATTGCGCACGACCAGCCAGGAATCAGATGCGACGGGTTTCAGCGGATCGTGTCGACCTCGTTTGCGCATGCGTCGAGCATGCCGCAAGGAGTGGGGCTTGACTCAAGCCGAACGCGAGTCGCTGTCCACACGACATACAGTGAACTGGAAGCGATCAAGATGGATGCCCTCAGGGCTTTCCTGAATCAGAGGATCACGGCTCGTACTGCACTTCCTGTGGCGCCTTGTCCTGGCGCACCCCATGAACTTCGCATGACGCAATCGAGTGTCGGCCGTCCACCCCGCGAACTCTCTTGCGAGATTGCTAGGGCGACGGCCGCAGAAGTTGGTACGTTCGCTCTCGCCAGGATTCAAGCCATCGTCAAGAATTGGGGCGTGATGTCATGAGTGGAAAGAATCGCTCGTTCCTGCTTTTGTCCCTGGGTCTGGCGGTCCTACTTGGCGGCGTGTTCTCTGTCGTCCAGGCGGCTGACGTCAAAGCCACGAAATGGTCTGATCCTGCCACCTGGCCCGACCACAAGGTGCCCGCCGCAGGCGACAAGGTGACCATCGAGAAAGGCAAGGACGTGGTGCTCGACGTGAGTCCGCCAGGACTGCACGGTTTGACCGTCAACGGCACACTGAGCTTCTCGGACAAAGCCGATCTCGAGCTGGCCACCGAGTGGATCGTGGTACGCGGAGAACTGGCGATTGGCAGCGCAGCCAAACCCCACACGCGCAAGGCGACCATTACGCTCACCAACGAGGTGCCCAATGAAGAGATCGATGGCGCGGGGGACCGCGGGATCATCGTCGAGAGTGGAACCCTGAGCCTGCACGGTGACCGGAAGAACTCCTGGACCAAGCTTGCCAGCACCGCACAAGCCGGTAGCACCTCGATCGAAGTGATCAATGCCTCGCAATGGCGACCCGGTGACACGATTGTGCTGGCCTCGACGGATTTTGATCCCCGCCAGGCTGAGCGGCGCACCATCTCTGCCATCCGCGGCAACACGATCACGCTGGATCAGAAGCTTGAGTACATGCACTTTGGCAAAATCACCTACGGGGTGGATGAGCGCGGCGAGGTGGGCCTGCTGACGCGCAACATCGTTATCCAGGCATCGGCCGATGCCGAACAGAGCTTCTTCGGCGGCCACGTCATGGCGATGGTCGGCTCCAAGATGTATGTCTCGGGCGTCGAGTTCAATCGCATGGGTCAGAACCTGCACCTGGCCCGCTATCCCATCCACTGGCACCTGGTCGGGGATGCACAGGGCCAGTACGTGAAGAACTCCGCCTTCCACGACACCTACAACCGCTGCGTGA
>CAZLYG010000026.1:0-21082 GCA_964563075.1 uncultured Steroidobacteraceae bacterium
GCACTCGCAGCTGGAGCCGCGGTCGCCGGGTTCGCAGCACGTGCCGAGTGCCTGTCCGGCGAGCGGTGCCGGATTGACTCTGTGCGCGCAGTCGGGCGTGCGGCTGCTCAAGGAGTACTGGACACCCGCGGTGACGCGGCGGCTCGTTGCCGACATTCAACCGCTGCCCGGCTACAACTGGAACGACAACGGATTCAGTTGGGGCTGGCGTTGCCAGGAGGGCGGCTGGATGTACTGGATCGGCGCCCCTTACGAGCCGATCGGCGACACGCTCATCCTGCGCGTCGACCCAGCACGGCGCGTCGGGTTCTGCGTGTCGGGTCGGGGCCCACGCGTGCGAGCGCTGGCTGACCTCGTGGCCGCTGACCTATGGAACACGACTTCCAAGCCGAGAAGTATCCGCGAGGCGTCGCCGGCAGCGGCTGCGATCGATGACAGTGCTTACACAGGGATGTACGCAGACGCTTCGATGTCCATGGAGGTGAAGCGCGCGCAACGCGGGCTGAGCCTAGCGATCCGCCGTGCGGCTCCTACGCACACATCAGCGGAGACGACGACGGTGAAATACCTGAGCCCGGCCGCAGCCAGCTGCTACTTCTGTCTGCCGCCGGATCTGGGCACCTTTCACTTCGTTCAGTTTCTGCGCGACGCGGGGTCGGAGCAGGCGACGCACATCTGGGATGGCATCCGCGTCTTCCGACGGCAGTGAGCGACGCGCGCTTTTGCGAGTTGCAAGTTGTATAGATTCCTGTTTCCGCGTTCGTTTTCCGAGTCTTCAGTGATCGGTCGTGCGTCCTACCCGCGGCCACCGCCCACCCTAACAATGTCTTGCAGAAGTAACAGGACTCTGGTAGACATTAGCGTCGACGGACGGCGCTACACGAGTCAATCGGTGCGCCGGAACAGGGAATAAAACCAAAGTAACGAGCAGACCGCTGGGGGGATCGATGTCACCGCACTTGCCGCTCGTGTGGACGGATGTCTCGCATCCGCCGCACATCGGATCATCACAGCCCGCCGACCGATAGCTCCGGAGTCTCCGGCATGTCTGGCATGGAAGCTATCGGTCCGCGCGTGCGCGACATCCGGGCAGTTGACCCGTTCACCTGCCGCATGTGGGAATTTCACGATCGTCTCGAGAGCAGCGTCAACGAGACCACCTGCCGGAACGAGATACAGAGCATTGCCGCACGGGGACAGCTCGTGCCCGTGCTCGCTCGCGCACTGCAAGGTGATCCCGACCACGCTTTCGAACTCATCTACGGTGCACGCCGACTGTTCGTCGCACGCCACCTGCGACGGCCGCTGCTCGTCGAAGTGCGCGAAATCAGCGATCGTGATGCCATCGTGGCGATGGATCTCGAGAATCGGCACCGCAAGGACATCAGCCCTTACGAGCGGGGCATGAGTTACGCGCGCTGGCTGCGGATCGGCCAGTTCTGCTCGCAAGATGAGATTTCCGAAGCGCTCGACATCTCCGCCTCGCAGGTCTCGCGGCTGTTGAAGCTGGCGAGACTGCCTACGGTGATCGTGGACGCGTTCGGATGCGGCACGAATATGCGGGAGAGCTGGGGGCTCGAGCTCTCACAGCTCCTGGAACAACCGGACACCAGTCGCGCCATCCTGGCCCGTGCCCGGATAATTGCGGCGCGCCCCTCGCGACCGACTCCGCTTGCCGTGTATCGCAGCCTGATGATGGCTTCGACGCGGCGCCGCAACGTAATACCGAGCAGCCGCGAGGAGGTGTACCGCGATGAGCTCGGGACGCCTCTGTTCAGGATCCGCCATCGCACCAATACCGTATCGATCCTGCTGCCGACCAACCGCGTGTCCACCCCGACGCTGGCACGCATCCGCAGCAGCCTGGCCGATCTGCTGCGCACCCCGCAGCGAAGCGCCGAGTCCACGCCCACCAAGGGCAGGATGCTGAAGGCGGCAGCTCCGCAGACCGGGGACTGAGTGACCGGGATGCCGCATGGCAGACAGCAGCGCAATCTGGGCGGCGTTTGGTCTCCTGCGCGTCGCAGGCCTGCCCTCGGAGGCACTCGCCGGGCTCGCCGGCTCGAGAACACAACAGCAGCTGACCGAGATCTCGGAGCTCGCAACCCGGCTGCGGGGGGACAGAGAGTCGATCCTGACTCTGCTGCATTGCCTGGTCCCTCGCCTGGATCACGACCCCGCGCTGCGGCATGCCGTTCTGCGCTTCAAGCGGGATGTGCACAACGAGCGTGCGATGCCGCCGGAGAGCGCATGGGCGGCCCGGCTGGCCGAGCTCATGGGGAGCCAGGAGCGGGCTGAGTTTCTGCAATGGCTGGACAGGCTCGAGCAGTACCGCGGAGCCCAGCTTCGTCTCGATGCCACTATTCGAGCGGACGCGCATGCGGCGACCAACGCCCTTGCCGCGCTGCTCTCCGAACCGCAATTGATGTCGGCCATCGCGGTCTCGAGCGCCAGCTTCCATCGCACGCTGCTGGCCACACGGGAACCGTGCGCAGACCGTAGGACGGCGACGACGCTGGCCACGTACCTTGCACGGGCGGCTGCGAAAACGAGCCCGTTCTCCTGGTTCACGACGCTCGCCAGGGTTCGGCACGGTCGTTTGCTTCCATCGCCGACGAAGCGCCTGCGCGCCCATCTGAGCCCACTTTTTCGCTGGTCGCTGCTCACGGCACTCGCGCGCGACCTCGAGCTTGCACCGGCATTCAGTTTTCGGTTCGTCCCTACCTGGCGCAGTAGAGGACGGCTGCGTGCCCTGCTGGCGAGGCTCATGGTCGAGGGGGAGTTGCGCTGGTCGGAAGAGGTCGCCACCGAGCTCAGCGCATACGGTCATTACCTGCCCCTGGATTCCCCGCCCACTCCCGCTGCCTATGGCGAGTTCGTGCGCCAACTTCCCGGGTCCGATGGGCCGGTCACGCTGCAGCGCCTGCTGGACACGGGCGTGGTCCAGGTCGTGGCGCCGTGGAGCGATGACGATCCTGCTCCTCTTGCGCGATTGCACGAGGTTGTCGCAGGACTCGGCACTGTCCGGTCGGCAACGATCGCCGCGCAGCTGCAGCAACTGGTGGCTGCCGAATCCCAACTGGAGGATCAGCATCCGGGTGTTCGCGCCCTGGCACGCGAGCGCCTGCGCTTCTCCACTCAACACGTGTACCGGCACCTGCAGTCACCCACGCCACGATGGCTGAACATCGCCAAGCTCGCGTTCGAGGACGTGGCGGACACGTCGATTCCCATCGCGAACTTCGCACAGCCTGCCTCGTTCGACCGGCACCTTCAGTCGCTGGCCCGGATGCTGCGGCCCACGCTGATTCGCAGACAACTCCATACCGAGCTGGTGAGCTTCTTCCTGCGCAGCTATGGCGCCGGAGCGTGTGTCCCGGTCATGGGCTTCCTCGATGAGTTTCTGACGCAGCCCGGCTACGCCAGGATCCGCTACTTCTGTGGCCTTCAGGACCGCGCCGCTGCACGGCGCGCTGCGAGGGATCCATCTCCCCCGGTTCGCAGCCCCTCGTGCGCATTGCCTTCCGTGAGCGTGCAGCTGCAGATTCAGGCAGCGGCAACCGCAGAGGACGAGCCGCTCATCGTGGTGAATCAGTGCACCGCGAGCTGCGGCGGCATGCTCACGCGCTTTCAGTGGCTGTTTCCCGGCCTCGCCGTGGATATGCGTGACTGGATTCAGCAGAGCTACCCGCATGCACGGCTCTGCGAGCTCTTGCCTTCGCGGGATGTCAGTGGACTGAGCGCGTCCTGTAGCGGCCTCTTCCCACGCGGTCGGTGGCCTGCCGACCGGGCCACCCCACCCCGCTCCGACGAAATCGAAATCAGCGCCCTGCAGGTGCGACACGAGCACGGAAGCGATGGACTCATTCTGCAGACACCCGCGGGAGAACCGGTGGCCGCGGTCAATGTCGGTGTCGTGCCGAATCACCTCGCAAACGGCGCATTGGGTTTGTTGCTCACTCTGTGCGATCCGTGGTTCACAGCGTCCTCGCTCGAGGCGCCGGCGCCGCGCGAGCTGTCTGGCGGGCTTGCCGCGAGCCCTGGCGTCACTTTTCTCCCCAGGGACCAGCGCGGCAACCTCGTAATGCGCCGCGCACGCTGGTTCGTGCCGACGCGACTTTTCCCATTGCGTCGACAATCGGAGTCCGATGCCGACTACCTGACTCGGTTGGATAGCTGGCGGTTCTCCCACTCGCTGCCTCTGGAGGCCTATGTGCACTTCGAGGTGAGCGAAGGCACCGTGCTGCCCAAGCTGAGAAAGCCGCGCTGGTTCAGCTTCTCCAGTCTCCACTCCCTCGATGCCCTGCTGCCCGCGATCGCCAGGAGCCCCGCGGCAACGCTGACCTTCGTGGAGATCCTGCCTGCACTGAACCGGCTTACCGTACGCGACTGCGACAACCGTGCGCGCGTAACTGAGTACGCAACACTGCTGCGTTGGTCGTCATCCGAGTGAGGGTAACGAGCAATGGCGACCGAGTGGTTGTTCGCGCAGCTCTATCCGGGTCACTGGTCACTCCTCGACAGGGTCGTCCTCCATGTCATCGCCCCGGCGGCCCATCATGCGATGAGCGCCGGCGCGGACCGCTGGTTCTTCATAAGGTATATCGATCGTGCCGGCCCTCATGTGCGCTTCCGGGTACGCGGCGACACCGACGTGATCAATTGCATCTATGGCCGATGGAACCAGACCCTGCGCGCGCAGCTCAGCGCCGCAATCGGCGGGCGTGATGCGAATCCCGAGATTCTCTATGCGCCCTACGAGCCAGAGATCGACAAGTACGGGGGCGTTGTGGGAACCGGGATTGCCGAGTCGGCTTTTCAGGTCAGCAGCGAGATCGCCCTTCAGCTGATCGCTGGTGCGCCGACACCGGACACAAGAACGCTGCTGGCGGCGCACGTAATGAAGCGACTCGCGAGCTGCGTTGCCGCGCTTTCGTCCGCGGAATTCTGGAATGTCCATCACACGTTCTGGACCTCGGTCGGCGTTGCGCAGTCGAGGCAATCGGATCACCTCCCTGGGCAAACACATCGGTTTGCCGCCCCTGAGCAGGATATCGCGCAGCCGGAACCTGCGGCAGTGCTGGATCGTCTGGCCGAAGCGACCGCGGCGGCTATCGAAGCCGCAGCACACGCGGGAATCGGGCTGAGCGCCGCGCATCTCCTGCTGCACCACATGCACATGACTGTGAACCGGCTCGGAATCCTTCCGGATGAGGAGCTGCGGATCGCCCAGACGCTGCGCCGGGTCGAGCGAGCTTCCTCGCGTCGAGAAGCCCCGCTGATGGAGGTGCAAACATGAACCAGAGTCTGGTGATCTCGGCGGCTGAGCGGCACGGGAGATCGCCGAGCGTCTCCGACACTTACCGCGCCTACGTGCTCGTGGTTCTGCTGTTGGTGGGGGTGGCCGGGTGGGTCGATCGGCAGGTTGTCTCGATCACACTCGAGTCCATCTAGCATGAGCTCCTCTTTTCGGACACGCAGCTGGGCCTCATCGGCGGCGTCGCCTTCGGACTCTTCTATGCGAGCGTCGGACTGCCGATAGCCTGGCTTGCCGATCGTACCAACCGCCGCAATCTCATCAGCGCGGGCCTGGCACTGTGGAGCGCGATGACGGCGGTCTCCGGCATGGCACTGGGTTTCGGCTCGCTGTTTCTGGCACGCATGGGAGTCGGGATCGGTGAAGCCGGCGGGGCCGCACCTTCGCAATCACTGATCTCGGACTATTTCCCACCCGAGCGTCGCGGCTTCGCGCTGGGTATCTTCTACGCGTACATTCCCCTCGGTTATTTGATCGCGTACTGGATGGGGGCACTGTCGAGCGACGCCTTTGGATGGCGCGCCACGTTTCTGGCCTTCGGCATTCCGGGGCTGCTGCTGGCAGCACTCGTCAAGACTACGGTTCGCGAGCTGCCCCGCGGCCACGCAGAGCATGCATTCGTCTCACCGTCCAGGCAGACGCTAACCGGCACATTGCGGTACTTCCTGTCGCGCCCGTCGCTACGACACCTTCCCCTGGCAGGAGCGGCGCACGGAATCGGCGCCTTCGGGGCAGCCGTATGGATGCCCGCCTACTTCATTCGCGTGCACGCCATGCCGCAAACCCAGGTAGGCATGAGTCTGGCCCTGATCATGGGCGTCGCGGGACTGTGCGGCGCGTTGGGCGGGGGCCATCTGGCCGACGTCCTTGCCCGGAGAACCGGCAACGCACGTTGGTATGTCTGGCTTCCGGCCGGGATGCTGCTGCTCTCTGTCCCTTTCACGGTACTGGTCTACTCAACCCACTCGGCGCGGACCGCGATGCTGCTCTACATCTTCCCCGCCGTGGCAAACCACGTGTTGCTCGGGCCTATCACCGCCACGATGCAGAACCTGGCCGGCATCCGGCGCCGTTCCATGGTTGCCGCGTTCTATCTGTTCCTCGTCAATCTCATCGCGACGGGGCTCGGTCCGCTCATCGTCGGCGCCGTCAGCGATCTGTTCAACGCCCGCTTTGGCACCGACTCGCTGCGCTATTCGCTGCTGTTCCTGGTCAGCGTGACATGCCTGTGGGCCTGCGCCCATCTGCTGCTCGCGGGCAGAACTCTCAGAGAGGACCTGCGTGTATCCGAAGTTGCGCCTTGAGCGCGTTGCGAGGCGAAAATGAGCCAACCCCACAGCACCGCCCGTGTACCCCCGCCGGGCCGCAAGAGCATCCTGCTGATTCAGGCCGTTGACTACGACCGACGCATACACAATGGCTTCGAGCCGCAGTGCGCGCCGGTCTCCATCGCAACGATCGCCGCATTGACGCCGGCGGAATTCGAGGTGGATCTGTGGGACGAGAACCTCGACGGCCCCATCGACGCGAGCACTACGCTGCCGCGGCCGGCGTATGACATCGTCGGCATCTCGACACTGTTCGAGCGAGTCGGGCGCCGCGTGCCGCTGCTCGCGAACCTGTTTCGAGGTCGTGGCGCCTACATCTGCGCGGGCGGCCCGGGTATCTCCAATCAGCTCAAGCTCATCAACGCCTGCGTCGACAGCGTGTTCCTCAACGAAGCGGAGTACACCTGGCCGCAGTTCCTGCGGGACTGGATGCGCGGCGAGGCGCAAGCCAGCTACGTGCAGGTCGCCAAGCCCGACCTGGCGGACAGTCCGCTGCCACAATGGGGAAGGCTCGAGCAGCGCATCCCCGCTTACCGGGCCGGTAGCGTACAAACCACGCGCGGCTGTCCGTTCGATTGCGAGTTCTGCGACGTCATCTATCTCTATGGGAGAGCGCAGCGCCACAAGCCGGTCGACAAGGTTCTCGCGGAGATCCGCACGCTGGAACGGTTAGGTGCCCGGCGCATATTCTTTACCGACGACGAGTTCGTCGGGGACCCGGTCTATGCCAAGGAGCTGCTCACCGCGCTGATACCGCTGAACAACTCCTTCAGCGCACCGCTCGCCTTCCACACGCAATTCACGTTGACCCTGGCCCGTCGGGAGGAGTTGCTGGAGCTCGTCGCAGATGCCAACTTCTGGTACGGAGTGATCGGCATCGAGAGTTTCAACCCCGCATCGCTGCGCGAGACGCACAAGACTCAGAATTGCCACGGCGACATCGTCGAGAACTGCCGCCGGATCCTCTCCTATGGGATCGGCATCAATGGATCGCTGATAGTCGGGTTCGACAATGACGGACCGGACGTTTTCGACCGCATCCTCGAGGGTATACAGAGAGCCTGTGTGCCAATGGCGTCCGCCAGCATTCTGCGCGCTACCTATGGCACGAAGCTCTGGACGCGCATGCGGGAGAACAAGCGCCTGTGGAAGCTGCGCGAGCGTGATTCCCTGCCGGAAGCCCTGCAGGTCGACATCCTGCCGGCGGGTGAGCTGTCGCGCGCCGATCTGATCGAAGGGCGCATCTATTTGAATAACGCTCTGGCGCGCATCGATAACCTGTGCGCGCGGCTGCGGGGCTGGGTTGGCCTGGTCCAGCGCATGCCACGCATCAACGACCCACGGCAGCCCGGCCTCGATGAGGCCGTGCGGACGGTGCGGGGCTACCCGGCGCTGGCGTTCACCGCACACGAGCTGCGACTCATCGAGGAGACGCTCGAATACACACGCGACGCGGCCCCGGTGATGATGGGGCGGATCATAGACTCCATCATCAACCAGTCGCGCTGGCATCGGTTGCGCACGCTGCATAACAAGGAGGACCTGCAACGGGCTCTCGCCCAGGAAAGGGCGGGCGACCTCGTTGCCGATACGACACCGATACTCGTGCCCAGCGCCTTCGCCGCCGCATTTCGCAAGCGTCTCTTTCCATTCGTGTACGGGCGGCTGCACTGCAACCTTCCCGACACGCAAATGATCCCCGAGGCGGCGAGCGAGATATTTGTCGATTTCCTGGTCCGGCTCAATGACGAGCCCGAGGCCGTGGAAGCGAGTGACTTCGCTCATCCCCGCCACGAGGCATTTCTGCGTCAACTGTGCGACAGAACGGCAGCGCGCCTCGGCGGTCACGCCCCTGAAACATTCGTTCCGGAGACGCCGACGGATGAGGCGCCGCTGCGCGGACTCAAGAGAAGCGGAATCTACGACGCCGTTCTCAAGGAGGTCGGCGACCGCTTGCGCAATCTGTGCGAATAGCGCGAGTGTGAGCTCATTCGCACAGCCCGAATGCGGCCGGTGCCGTTGGCTGCAGAGACGGTGCGCCGGCGCCGCCGCGCCGGCGCAGCTCCTCGTGCCAGGAAACAGTGCCGGCAACGGCAAACGCCCCCTGCTTCACGCGATAGGCACCCGGATCCTCGAGTGCCGGCGGGCGCCCCTCTTCCAGGGCGTTGAGTGCGGCAAGCAACCTGCGGCGCAGGTGGATGATGGCGATATCCGAGTCGCCCAGATGCTCGCGAGTCCGGTCGACGATCGGACCCATGCTCGTCGTGATCGCGCCATCCTGCACCGCCTGGCCAGACACTCCCATTCCTCCTGTCCGCGCCCGCTCGCGATCGAGCATGAAATCGTTGTCTCGATGACGGGTCAGCCGAAATCGACCCAGACCGTCCGTGGTGTTGGGAAGAAAAGTCGGCGCGCCGCCGAACATCAGCTCGTGGGGCGGCCGGGGGACACCCCGACGCCACATGCCGAAAGTCATCGTATGGCAGTCGTCCATCGGCACGCGGGCGACGACCCAGTAGCTGCCGAGAACCCCATAGGGCAGATTCGCAAAGCAGGGGAACATGAAGTGACCCACGGACCAGATCCCCCGGGGGGAGGCACCGGCGGCCTGCTCAACCGCGCTCTGCGGAACCCGCGTTGCGAAGGCGAAGCCGCCGCGCGTATCGGCAACCTCTATGGACCGGGTCCGGGAGGCCGACAGCGCCGCCGGGCGCGAGCCCGAACCCGGCGGAGTGCAGGCCGCGGGGACTGCGGCTGCCCGGGCACTCAACGTACCAGCGATCCCGTCCAGATTGTCGGCATGGAGGAACGGCAGGTGCGCGATGTCGACGTCGCCCTCGAGGGACTGCAGCCAGTTGTTCTGCACCAGATTGGCGTCCGCTGTGCCGCATCTGTCATCCAGGTTGGGCTCCAGATCGGGCAAGGGCGGCGGAACGGCGCGCGGGCCGAGATAAGTCCAGACGATTCCTCCACGCTCGATGCACGGATACGCTCGAGCGCGAACCTTCGCATGGAGCTCGCAATCCGCAGCTTCATTCGGAGTCTCCAGGCACACGCCCGTCACGTCGAACTTCCAGCCGTGGTAGGCACACCGCAACCCCCCGGCCTCATTGCGGCCAAAGAACAGCGACGCCCGCCGGTGCGGGCAGTGCTCCTCCAGCAAGCCGACGCGACCGCGAGTGTCGCGAAACGCGACGAGATGCTCGCCCAACAGCAGCACCCGGACCGGAGCACATCCCGGAACGGGCAGCTCCGATGACAACAGGCCCGGAAGCCAGTACTCGCGCATGAGTCGGCCCATCGGCGTGCCACGGCCCACCCTCGTCAGCCGCTGGTTGTCTTCTTCTCGCAACGGGGCAACCTCACTCCGATAGACGCTCAGCTGCGCGGCTCAAGCACACTTGCCTTCGATGACGCCCTGACTGTGAAAGACCTGCCGTACACAGATGCATTCGAAGCCGGAGCGAGCCAGGACGCCGCGAAACTCCGCCTCCGAACGCACCCGGCTGCCGCGACCACCGAGCAACAGGAACAGGTCGAAGACTCGCGCGAAATCCAGGCGCGTCTGCATTCCCATCACATTCTCGATGATGAAGACGCGCGCGTTAGCGGCTGCCTTGCTGCGAATGCGCTGCAACAGGTCCACGCACGCCTCGTCCGACAGCCCATGCAGGATATTCTTCAGTATGTAGCCATCGCCCGCGGGCGGCACTTCGACTCGCAAATCCCCCGCTCGGACTTCGCAGCGCTCGAGTACACCGTACTCGCCGAGAACGTGCCGCAGAACCACTTCCGGAAGATCAAACAGTACGCCACGCATCCCCGGATCGCTCTTCAGAATGCGGGCGAGCAGCGTCCCCTGCCCCCCACCCACATCCACGATGTGGCGCAGACCCGCGAAATCGCAGCATGCCAGAATCTGCGAGACGACCTCGCCATCGATCGACATGCCCTCGTGATAGACCGCCGCTTCCTCTGGACGGGCGGCGAGCAAGTCGAAAGGGTTTGATGTTCCATGCACGAATTCGTGCGCCGATCGGCCAGTCCGGATAGCGTTCTCGTATTCGAGCATCGCTTCGCGGATCGACCTGATGCCGAGCATCCGGATCAGCGCTCGTTCATGGGCAAGGTGATCGCTGCGTAACGCACTCGACCGTGACGAATGCGCGAAGTGCCTATCCATTGGCTCACGAAAAATGCCGACGGAGGTGAGTGCACGCATCAGTCGCAGGAGACATTCCGGATCCGCGCGCACCTCCTGCGCAACGGCCCCGATCTCGCGCGGCTCCTCGTCTATCGCATCGGCAACACCGAGATTCGCGGCGACCAGTATCGCGGACGCGACCCAGTATTGGAGGTATAGCTCCAAGACCACTGACTTTCCCGGGATTGCGGTCGGTCCGCAGATGCTAGCCTATTTCGCCGCACCGACATCGGCGCGTGGCTCGACAGCCCCCGCGGTTGGCGCGCCCCTATATCCGTGTATCGTCTGCAAGTACGCGCCTCAAACGGAAAGAAGCGGGGCAACGAGCATGCACCATGCCGCATCACTGAGAGCGAGCTACGTTCGATTCCTCGAGGCCGTGGACAGTCTCTTGAGCGCGTCAATTCGCGGGGCATACGCGCATACTCTAGAACCGGCGGCGCAGGAGGTGCGGCGGCGAGTGATCTCCTCCCTACTGGCGGAGGCGACCACAGTACGCGTGTGCGATGCAAACGAGAGCCTCGGGACCGACGATCGTTTGCGTCTCATGAATGAGCTGGAGGGGTTTCTCGACGAACAAGCGCAGGCCGAGATCGACCGCGAATGGCAGTTGGATCTCGCGAGAATGATCGTGCGCGACCTGCGGGCTTCGCCGGCGCAATGGCCCCTGTCGACGCTCCATGACCTGGCCAATCTGGACAGCCTGCTTGCGCTGGGGCAACAGGACTCTCATCAGTGGTTCTACACTGTGGAACTTCAGGCAGGCCAGGTCACCAGGACTGCACCTCCCGCGAACGCAAGCAGGCCGCTCGAAGCCGAGATTTGCTGACCTCTTTTTGCAGCCCTTCAGCGCAGTCGCGCGGCTCCACTGGAGTGGGCACATTCCTGTCACAGCGGAGATACCGATTGCCGAGGCATCAACATACCTTGAGCGCGCGCCACAGCGTGGCAAAGTGGTGACAGTGCCGAGAACCCCTTCGGCGCAAAAGTGTTACCTATGTGCCCGGAATAATCCGTTAGTGGTCGGAACGGACCCTCTGATTCATGGTGGCCAGGGGCGGAATCGAGGATCCGCTGCAAGGCACTGATTGACCGGCCAGTTTCGCTCCCGTCCTGACTGGAATACCCCGCAATTCTACCCCCGCCGAGTTCCTAGGTCGTCCAAGGCGGCGCCCACCCGTGCTTGGAACACGGGCGAGCGCCTACCACCACCACGTACGTTGGGAGTACGCAGCAATGGGTAAGCGCAAGTCTAACCGCGGGAAGCCGCGGCGTGCCCGTAGGGGCGAATCGTCTGGAAAGAATACCGAAGTCATCGTGTCCTTGCCGTTGAGCAACCGGCTTGGAGAACTGGCAATGGAGCTGGAGTCTGCCTACGCAACCTGCGTGACGGTCCAGTTAGCTCTGCAGAGCCAGGACGCGGACGAAGACGGACAAATTGAGACGTGTTTGCGTGAGCACGTGTGCAATCCGCTGGGCCGCGCGTCAGAGGCGCTGCGCGAAGCATCAGAGCGGCTCCGGCCGGGTGATGTGTCATGAGGCGCGCACGTCCTACCGCTGCAGCCGCTGCGCGGGTTCAGGCGCCGAACCGTCACCAAGTGGCCGCCGCGTTTGGCCAGGCACTCAGAGCGTTGCGAGAGCAGGCGGGGCTCTCCCAGGAGGCATTCGCCGAACTCGCCGGCATGGACCGCGCTACTCCCTCGACGTACGAGCGGGGGCTGCGACAACCGACCCTCACGTACGTGTTCGTCATCGCACGTGTCTTGGGGACTCAGCCCGAGCGGCTCGTATCCGACACTCGCGCTCGATTGGAGACTTCGTGACCGTAAACCGACAACTGTCCGTCGAATAGCGGGAGAGCGCCGGCGAAAATATAGCCGGCGCTCCACTTTTGTGAACAATGGTTGACACCTTGTGAACTGGAGATTACAGTAGCCATGCTCGAAGTGCTCAAGTCCGCGACGTTCGAGGCGTGGTTGACGGGCCTTCGCGACCGCCATGCGCGCGAGCGCATTAACGCCCGCATTCGTCGTCTGGGTCTCGGGAATCCGGGTGACGTAAAGCCCGTCGGCGCCGGGGTGAGCGAAATGCGTATCGATTACGGCCCCGGCTACCGCGTCTATTTCGTTCAGCGAGGCGACTTCGTGGTCGTACTGCTCTGCGGAGGCGACAAGCGAACGCAGAATGCCGATATCAAGCGTGCGATCCAGATCGCAAAAGATTGGACAGGTTGATTCTATGGCTACTGCGCGACGGAAGAAGGAAACATTCACCCGGTGGGATGCGGCCGACTACCTCAAGACCGAGGAGGACATGGTGGGCTATCTCCAAGCGTGCCTTGAAGAAGCCCCCGATGACCCGGCGCTCCTCTCAGCAGCGCTCGGCGACATTGCCCGCGCGCGCGGCATGGGAAACCTCGCAAAGGCCACAGGCTTGACGCGCGAGGGCCTCTACAAGGCCCTCTCCAAGGATGGTAATCCGAGCCTCGGAACGGTGCTCAAGGTGCTGAAGGCGCTTGGTCTGAAACTCACACCACAGGCTGCCTCCGGTTCGGCCACGAAGCGATCGAGTCGCGTTGCTACCCGGTGAGGGACGCTATGAGACACGCCTGTGCCGCGCTGCCGTCTGCTCGCGGGAGAAACAAGCACGGGATGGTTGCAGCAAACGAGCGCCGCAAGCGTCTTCACGGCGTCAACTATGTCACGCCATCTACCAGAAGCGTATTTTTCGATTTGTTCGACTCCGAAGAAGCCGCCGAACTCGAGATGCGGTCCGTCTTGCTCGTCGGATTGCAACGATGGCTCTCAGACTCCCGTCTTACTCAGAGCACGGCTGCTAAGACATTGCGGCTAACACGAAGGGAAGTCTCCGAAATCAGGCGGGGCGCTATTGGTCGGCTCCCTCTCGGTTTGCTTGTGCGCCTTGTCACACGGGCCGGATTGAGGTTTAAGATCACTATCGCAGCATAGAGGGTCACCACCGACCAGGAAGGCCTTACCCATGATTCAGGAACGCGGATGGCAGATCTTCGCAACCTATCGGGATGAGATGGCAGCGGGGGTTGTCGCCGACTACCTTCGAAACAATGACTGCGTCGCAGAGGTAAGCGGAACTGTGTCCGCAGGGCTGGATTCCCGTGTGGACGTCCTTGTGCCTGCAGAGCTCATGCATCGCGCACGCTGGCTTTGGTCTCAAGCAGACTTCACCGACGGCGAGCTCCGATACCTCGCCACGGGAGAGTTGCCTGGAAGCGATCAGTGATGTTGGCCCTGCGCATTGACCGGGACGCACCAACTTGGATTGCGCCATGACGACGCGCGAGCTGTTGAACCGGCGCTTTTGGGGAGGGCTCGGGGTGCTTTATGCGACGGTCGGTGCCACAACGTGCGCGTACGCATTCCCGAAAGTCGCGCAGACGACCTCGGTTCTGGCCGTTGGGTTGGCATTTCTGATGATCGCGGCAGCCGTCGCGTATCGATGGCGGACGCCGTGCGTCCACTGCCGCAAGCCGATGGCGTGGATCGCTGTCACATGGATAACCATGATCGATAAGAAGACGCTGGCGTGGTGCCCTCACTGCGGAGTCAGCATCGACCGCGATGCGTCGGCTCAGGGCTGAGCGAATGACCATCCGGGAACACTTTCAACGCCAGTTCAAGTGGACCAAGAACGCGGCGGTCGGCGGGGCTATCGTGCTTTGCATCGCCCTCACAGTGTTCTTCCCCCAGGCGACGCGCGCTCAAACGGCGGTGGCCTGCCTCCTCATTGGCTTTGCAATAGGTGGCGCCCTGATGCTCGCGAACAGGCGGCGATACCTCTGCCCCCGATGCGGCGAAGATCTGGGAAAGCTGCAGGGACAGCAAGGGCGACAACTGCCCGTCGCTCAGAGACTGGCGAAGCTGGACGCGAGGATGTTCTACGACGCCTGGAACGCCTGCCCGAAGTGCGGCGTGAGCTTCGAGGAGGAGTGGCGGGCGATGGGGCCGTAGGCTCGGCCACGACGAGACGATCAGCTCGGGGCGCAGACCGGTCGGTGAGGCGGAAACCTCGTCGGACACTTTTTAGCGGCCGATCATCGGCTTCCGCGTCGTTTAGTCACTGCTCACCCGGAGACTGGCTGAAACTTTGACAGCCTCCAGTGGTGCGTTCGCGCGTTCCCGCCCCGGTTGTCTACGATTGTTACATTGTGAAATGTCGAGTTTCTGAGCAAAGACGGTATCAACTCGGGCTTTTCAATCCAAATTCTGTCATTAGAGTGGGTAGCCGTCGGGTGAGCCGGCGGTGACACTCGCCGAGTTTTCGAGTCAGCCGCCGATTCCGCTCGCCCCAAAGGATGGAGGCAGCTATGAAGGATCGTGCTCTGTATTCGATCAAGGACTCCCGGGAGCTCCTGGCCGGAATTTCCCGTAACTCCATTAGCCGAATTGTCGGCGACAGCAGCCTGAAGAGCGTCGTCATTGGCCGTCGGCAGTTCACCTCGTCTGGAACGGTTCAAATCGACAAGGGAGCGAGCGGAGGCCATCGCCTTCCTAGGCGTTGCAATCCGTGGCATGCCATTGCCGGTCATTGCAGATCAGCGCCGCCGCGCTCGTCCTTCCGTAACCTGCAACATGCGTTATTGCACAAATTGATCACTTTCACCGCTAACAGCGCAACGCTCGGCCCGTTCATAGTCTTGACATGAACCCGAACGATACGACGTCCTCACGATGAGTCATGCGAGGACGGCGTCATCTTCCCACCAACCCGAGGTCAATGACATCATGGATCGCGATCTGTATTCCATCGCGGAAGCCCGCGAACGGCTGGGCGGGATCTCCCGCAACTCCATCTACGCCCTCCTCCGCTCTGGCGAGCTCGCCAGCGTCGTTCTCGGATGCCGGCGATTCATTACCGCCGCCGCCATCGCTGAGCTGATAGCGAGATCCACGACGACTGTCAGTCCCGCCCTGGACGCCGCGCGGGACAGACAGAGGAACGGTACCTCTCCTCGCTCATAGCCTCCGCAATCGTCTCGTGCGCGTTCCTGGCACGTCAATCAATGTGGCCCTGGACGCTTCCAGTTCGTACTTCCGGAAGCCTCCATTTCCATGCCGCTGGTGCGCCGACGCCGCTGTTCGCCATCGTCCTGACGACGTGTGCATCACGCACGACTCATGCTGCACATTGCGGACACTTCGCTATCCTGCCCTCAATCAATCCCAACACCGAAAGAGCGGGACTCGCGGGCGCCGCAAACACGACTCCACGGTGTCTCGTTATGAATGACGGCACCAACATCCGCGGCCTGCCCTCTATCACAGCCCGACCCACGGCTGAGAAGAAACAACGGTTCGCCTCCATCGCGGCAGCGCGCGGAATCTCGGAGAGCAAGCTGGCTCTCGTGGCCATCCGCGCTCTGCTGGACTCTGCGGGCCAAGATCGGGCTGGCGAGCTCACCGTACCCGCACGAATTACGGCACGCGATCGGATCACGATTCGCCTGCGCCCTGGCGACCGGGACGCCATTCGGGAGCGAGCGGCAAAGCGGGGCCTCAGAGATTCCGCATACATCGCCGCCCTGGTTCGTTCCCACGTATCAGCCAATCCTCCCCTCACCGGTTCCGAGCTCGAAGCATTGAGAGCGTCAATTGTCGTCCTGGCTGGGTTTGGTCGACTGATCGGCCGGATGTCTCGGGAGGCGGCATCAAATCCGGCCGTTCTGACCGACGAACTGCGGCTGACCCGCAAAAGTGTCGCCGACGTCGAGCGGTACACATGCAACCTGGTTCGCGCGTCGCTGGAAAGCTGGGAGAGTCACCTTGGGTAAGTGGCGATCGGCCCGACTCCCACGCAGCGGTGAGCCGATGCTGGACATAGTCAGCTACGGTCGTCTTGCATCGGGCTTAAGGCAGTTCAGTCCATCGCAAATCGCGCAAATAGCCCGAACGGTTCGCCGGACGCCAGAGGTCATGGTCAAAATCACCGGCGGTGGAAAGTCTGGCGGAGCCGTCGCCGCCCATTTCGCGTATATCAGTCGCAAGGGCGAGCTAGAGATCGAGACCGACGACGGCCGGTATGTCACCGGCAAGGAAGACACCAAGGCGCTGCTGGACGATTGGCACCTCGATCTGATTGCAGGTCAGTACCGGTGGGACCCCAAAACCGCGCCCGATGCACGCAGGGTTAAGCTGGTCCACAACATCGTTTTCTCGATGCCCCCTCCTACTCCGCCGGAGAAGGTCCTCGGTGCTGCCAGACACTTCGCCCGGGAGAAGTTCGGCCTCCAGCATCGTTACGCAATGGTCCTGCACACGGATCAACCGAACCCCCACGTCCATATGGTCGTGAAAGCCGAAAGCGAACACGGGCACCGATTGCACATTGACAAGCCAATGCTACGTCAATGGCGCGAGGACTTCGCCCAGGCGATGCGCGAGCAAGGTGTCGCGGCGAACGCCACATCTCGCGTCATCCGTGGAAAGAACAAGGGGAAGACACCGGATCCAATCTTCAGGGCTCAACAATCTGGGGAGTCTCGCGTGTTGCGAGAACGTGCGCGGTCTGTGGCTCAAGAACTGGCGCGAACCAAAACCATTTCGGACCCAGCGCGAAGCAAGGTGGCAGAGACCCGAAAGACTGTCAGAGCGAGCTGGGAGAAAGTCGCTGAGGCACTGGAAGCGCAAGGCGAGATCGAGCTAGGCGGCGGTGTCCGCTACTTCGCAAAGACGCTTCCCCGTGCGCTGACGGACCGGGAGCAACTGGCAATGCAGCTCATCGAGCACATGCGAACTGCGAGGTCACACGAAAGCCGGGAGCGTGCGCACAGGCGCGAGGATTACCTCGTTAGGTAGGATAACGTTGACGCGTCTGGGCGTCTCGGGCAATTGTCGGTTGATTCGTCGTCTCAGTTGGATAACCTGCCCGGCTCCGCTTTTGGAGTATCGTTATAAGCCTCGAGCGCAATCGAGGCTTCCCAGTCTATGCGTCCAGACATGTACAAAGTGATCGTCGAACGACCACGCTCGGGCAAGAGGACTCGCTACGCGGCGGTGCGTCTGCGCAACTCCATGGACGGACCCATGCGTCTTGGAATGCGCACGAACTATGACTACCTCGACCTCAATGGGAACCTGAACCCGCTTCGGCGGTATCTTCGAAGCCAGCTCGGTCGCCCGTGGGACAAGGTCTATTCGGAAATTTGCGCCGGGATCGATCGACGGAACACCGTTCAGCAGCACATTCACCAACACATCGATGACTTCATTACGATCAAAGTCCGGGAGAAGGATGGGAAATTGGCTGCAGTCTCACGCGGAGAGCCGCGTGAGCTCTGGTACCAGGAACTCTACGTCGACCCTCGTACGGGAATCATTCGAGAACATCGTCGCGGTCGAAGATGGCGGAACGCCGCGGAATGGCGCAGGCAACGCGAGGAAGAAATCTCCGCGCTGCGCCGCGTGGTGAGCGAGCGGGCACTCCTGCTGCGAATTGACGGGATCTGGTATCGAGTTGAGATCGCGCCCCTCCCCGACGTCCTTACCTGTCGGCAAGGAGAAATCCCGTTCGACGCCGTGGTGAAACGTCCGCTCATCCACCCTCGCCAGGATGGTGACCAGCTCGAGTACTTGTACGGCTCGGGAAGGGTGTACGGCATGTCAAAGCGGCAAGTCGGAAGGCGCGAACTCTCCGCGAACGGCGTTGACGTTTAAAAGGCGCGACAGCTCATCCTGCGCATCGCAACCGCAACAAATGCTGCCCCTGCCGGACTCTGTTTTTGCGGAGCTCGCGCGAGAAAGGGCACTCCTTTTGACCGTCGGAATGGTTTAGTTGGGCTCGCGTACCCGTAGAAGCCTGATTCTTAAGTAAATTTAGCCTGCTTGAAATAGTCAGAAACTCTTATATACTTCTGACATGAAAACGAAGCTTGCGGAGCAGATCCTGGCCCGTGCCTCCGCCCTGCCGGAGGGCACCCCTCTGACGGCTAAGGGCTTCCTGCAGCTGGGCACTCGGGCGGCAATCGACCAGGCACTGTCTCGTCTTTCCAGCGCGGGGAAGCTCATGCGCTCGGGGCGGGGCCTGTACGTGCTGCCGGTTAAAGGCCGATTCGGTGCTCGCCCCCCCTCACCCGAAAGGGTCGTGGCAGAGTCGGCAAAAATGCGCGGAGAGACGATTGCGCCACACGGTGCAGCAGCCGCCAATCGCCTGGGATTGACGACTCAGGTCCCGATGCGCACGCAGTATCTAACTTCAGGCCCCAGCCGACAGCTAAAGCTAGGTGCGCAGAGCATCGAGTTGAAGCACGTTCCGCCTTGGCAGCTCCTGAATGCGAATCGAGAGTCCGGAGAAGTGCTTCGTGCGCTCGCGTGGAGCGGGCGTCCCCATGCCCGCGAGTCGCTGGCGCAACTGAAGCCGAAGCTCGCCCCTGAAGTCCGCGAGGAACTCATCGCTTCCCGATCGTCCCTGCCTGGCTGGCTGGCTGAGACGATTAGCGTTGAACTCGCAGCCTGATGGCCGAGAATTTCTTCGCGCTCTCAGCGGCTGACCGCAAAGAAGCTCTCGCGGTTGCCGCCTCCAAGTCTGGACGACCTGCGCACATCCTTGAGAAGGACGCGTGGGTCGTCTGGACTCTCTCGATACTCTTCCGCTCGCCATTCGCCCAGCATCTGATCTTCAAAGGCGGCACATCGCTTTCCAAAGTCTACAAAGCGATCGACCGCTTTTCAGAAGACATTGACGTTACCTATGACATCCGCGCGATCGTGCCCGACCTCGTCAAAGATGCCGGGCCCGATGCGTTACCCGCATCAAGGTCCCAGGCTGCCAAGTGGCGCGACACGATCAAGGAACGCCTGGCGAGATGGCTCAACGAGGAGGTGCTGGCCTACATCCAGAGCTGCCTGGATGCTGACAAACTAACTGCCAGACTGCGCGCTGAGAAGGGCGAAAGCATCTACATCGACTACGAGACCCAAGTCGGCGGATATGGCTACGTCGGGCCCTACATCAAGATCGAGTTTGGTGCTCGCTCGACGGGCGAGCCCACCGTGAATGTCTCTGTGTCCTGCGACGCGACCGAGCATCTACCTGATTTGACCTTTCCGAAGACCGACGCTCGTGTGATGCGCGTCGAGCGCACGGCTTGGGAGAAGATGACTGCCATCCACGTGTTCTGTCTCCAAGGGAACATCAAGGATCAGTTGGCGCGCCATTGGTCTGACATCGTAAGACTTGATGGGGTCGGCCACATTGAGGCGGCCATCCATGATCGCGACATTGCTCGACGTGTTGCCGATCACAAGTCGAAGTTCTTCATCGAGAAGGATTCTCGGGGCGACAGAATCGATTACTTCGGGGCAATCAACGGAGGTCTTGTTCTCGTTCCCGAAGGCGAGGTATTGAAGTTGCTCGAGGCGGACTACGGAAAGATGGTGGAGGGTCGCCTATTCCTGCGCGATCCCGAACCGTTCAAGGTTGTCATAGAGCGCTGTGCCGATATTCAAGGGCGCGCCAACGCTATCGGCGCTGCACCAAACAATCCGAAGGCCAGGCAGTAGTTCCGACATCACCGAATACGCGGACAGTAAGCTCGCTAGCATCGGAACACTTCAATCTGGATACGAATCCTCGGAGACTCTGAGTAGTCATCATGGCAGCATGATCTATCGTTGGCTTCAAGGTGTTACCGAGCTGCAAGATCGAGGTTTCGTTCGCCGATGGTACGTTCGGAATGATAGATTTGGCTCCCCGTCTCTCGCAGGGGCCGTTGGGGGACGGCTTCGATCTGTTGTGCGATGAGAAGGTATTCTCGCAAGTCTTTCTGGAGCACGGCGCACTGACGTGGCCGGCAGGAGTTGATTTGGCACCCGATGCCGTGTACGAGCGAATCCGGAATCCGAGCGGCTGGGACGGCGGAGTTGGCAGCGAAGAACCGGCGGGTCGCCGAAACGGCGGCCTAATCGCAGCGTGAGCTTGCGAAGCCGATTAGGTGCCCAAGTACATCAGCAAATGCGAGCCTACGGAACTCAATCGGACTGGGCGGAAAGCAGGCTAGGTGTAAAGCTCGGAGGATTCGCGCGGGGGACGGCTCTCACTCACGGTCCGGACACCTACTTGGATGGGCCTCGCTGAAAGAAGCTCGAACACAACGCGCGCAATCTCACGCGCCAACAGAGGCGGCACGGCGTTTCCGATCTGGTGGTATTGCTGCGTCCGGTTTCCCTCGAAAAAGTAGCTATCGGGGAAAGTCTGCAG
>CAZLYG010000027.1:0-14095 GCA_964563075.1 uncultured Steroidobacteraceae bacterium
AAGCGAACGAGAACGCGATGAAGCTGGCGTTCCGGATGACCTCCCGGCCGCATGTCGCCGCCATCGAGGGCGCCTTCCATGGCCGAACGGCGGCTGCGGCCGCGGTCACCTGGGGTGCCAGGGACAAATGGTTCTGCTTTCCGCGCGCACCGTTCGATGTCAGCTTCATTCCGCGGCGTGATATCGCTGCCATCTCGCAGCACGTCACGGACAAGACCGCCGCGGTCATTGTAGAGCCCGTGCAGGGGCTGGCCGGCGCGGTCGACCTCGGAGCACCCTACCTGGCCGCCCTGCGTCGCCGGTGCGACGAAGTGGGTGCCGTACTGATCTTCGATGAGGTGCAGTGCGGCGTCGGCCGTGTCGGTCACCCGTTCGCGGCGAACATGTACGGTGTCATGCCTGACATGATCACCACGGCGAAGGCGCTGGGGAACGGCTTCCCCTGTGCGGCGCTGCTGGCCTCCGCCAAGGTCACGGCGGCTCTGCAGCTGGAGCTGCTCGGAACGACTTTCGGTGGCGGTCCGATGGCGTCCGCGGCGATTGAGGCGGTGCTGGACGCGATCGAGAACGAGAGCCTGCTCGAGCGCGTGCGCCGCGTGTCTGCCTATATCCGAGAAACATGTATCGTCGGCCCCGTGACCGCGCACCAGGGCGCGGGCTTCCTGACCGGTCTGCGTACGACACGACCGGCGAAAGCCATTCAGGCCGAGCTGCTCGAAGGCGGCATTCTGGCCGGCACGGCCAGCGATCCCCACATCCTGCGTCTGCTGCCGGCGTTCATTCTCGAAGAGGAGCACGTCGATATGCTCAGAGACGCCCTGGCCGGTCTGCCTGCATGAAGCGCTTCCTGGACCTGGCCGACTTTGAGCGCGATGAGATCGTCGCACTGATCGAGCTGGCACGCCGCCTGGAGCGCCATCCGGAGCCGCACGCCCTGGCGGGAAAAATCCTCGGGCTCGTATTCTTCAATCCCTCGCTGCGAACCCTGGCCTCGTTTCAGTCGGGCATGGCGCGCCTCGGCGGAAGCTCGTTCGTCATTACGCCCGGTCAGGGCACCTGGCATCTGGAGATGCGCCTCGGAGCGGTCATGAACGGCACCGCGGCCGAGCACGTCCGCGAGGGAATTCCCGCGCTGGCCTCCTACTGTGATGCGCTGGGTATTCGCGTATTCGCGGACCTCAAGGACTTGCGCGCCGATCTCGCCGAGACTCCTTTCAAGACGATGAGCGAACTGGTCGACAAGCCGCTGATCAATCTGGAGTCCGCGGTCAACCATCCGTGTCAGGCGCTCGCCGACTGGAAGACGATGGACGAGCTGGGGGTCCCGCGCAGTGGGAAATTCGTGCTGTCGTGGGTATATCATCCGCGGGCCTTGCCGCTCGCCGTGCCCGCGGCCGCGCTGCACATGGCGGCGATGCGCGGGATGGAAGTTGTCGTGTTGCGACCGGAGGGCTTCGCGCTGCCGCCCGAGATCATGGATAAGGCGCGTCGCGCGGCCGCTGCCTCCGGCGGCTCCGTCACAGAGACCAGCGAGCGCGCCGCCGCTCTCACTGGCGCTCACATCGTATATGCGAAGGAATGGGGCTCGACCGCCTGCTATGGTGATAACGACGGCGATGCCCGTCTGCGCTCGACCTTGACCGACTGGTGTGTGCGCAACGATTGGTTCACACGTGCAGCTGACAATTGCCGGCTGATGCACTGCCTGCCCGTTCGGCGCAACACGGCTGTGGCGGACGAAGTTCTCGACAGCCCGCGCAGTGCCGTGCAGCGCGAGGCCTACAACCGTCTGGTCGTGCAGATGGCGGTGCTCTACAACATGCTCAAAGGAATATAGGTACTCCCATGCTCATGCATCGAGGCGATCAGGCTCTCGCCATCCGCGCGCTCAAGAGCGCCGCTCCGTATATCCGCATGTACAAGGGAAAGACCTTCGTGGTGAAGGCCGGCGGCGGCGTGTTTGCTGACACTGCCTCCACGCGGCTGCTGGTCGAGCAGATTGCGATCCTGCATTACTTCGGCGTCCGCGTAGTCATGGTGCACGGCGGAGGGCCGCAGCTTACGGAACTGGCGGGCGCGCTGGGCGTGCCCACGCGGATGGTTGAAGGTCGGCGCATCACCGATGCCAAGGCCATCGACGTCACTTCAATGGTGCTGAATGGGCTCATCAATACGCGCATCCTCGCGATCTGCCGGGACCTGAACATCGAAGCAGTGGGCATCAGCGGCGTCGACGCGGGTCTGGTGCGCGCCCACAAGCGCGCCCCCATGCGAATGAGCTCGAGCGGGGAGATCGTCGATTTTGGCTTCGTCGGTGACGTCGACGGCGTCGACTCCACCGTGCTGCGCAAGCTGCTGGACAACGGGTTGATGCCCGTCGTGAGCCCACTCTCGGCTGACGAGAGCGGGGTACTTCTGAATATCAACGCAGATACCGTCGCCGCAGCGATAGGCGCTGCGCTTGCGGCCGAAAAGCTCATCCTGTGCACGGGCGCGGCAGGCATTCTCGGTAACGTGGACGATCCGGGCTCGCTCATTTCCTACACGGATGTGCAAGGCCTGAAGCGCCTCCGCGAAGAGGGCCGGATCGCCGATGGAATGCTCCCCAAGGCCAAGGCGATCGAGGATGCGATCCGTGGCGGCGTGCGACGCGTACACGTGGTCTCGTACAAGGCTCCGGAGGGGATTCTCGGCGAGGTGTTTACAAACGAAGGCACCGGCACTCTGATCGTCGCCAACGTCAACGAGGTCACGCCGGCCGAGCAGCAGAGCGCGACGCCAACCAGCTGACATGACACGTCTGTGGGACAAGGGCGCTCCCCTCGATGACCGCGTGCTCCAGTACACCGCGGGCGAGGACTATGCGCTGGACGAGCGCCTGGTTCGCTATGACATCCGCGCTTCGATCGCGCACGCAGAGATGCTCAATGAGCAGAAGCTGCTGTCGGATACGGATCTGGCTGCGATTCGTTCCGGCCTCAGGGTGATCGGCGAGCAGCACGAGCGCGGCGAGTGGCGCATCGAGCTCGTGGACGAGGACGGCCAGACCGCGCTCGAGAAGCGCCTGACGGAGCGAATCGGCCCCGCTGGCGGACGGGTCCATCTGGGACGCTCGCGCAACGATCAGGTATTGACGGCCATTCGCCTGTATCTGCGTGACGCGCTCGGGGAGCTGCATTCCGGAGCATTGAACGTCGCGGCGGCACTCGATCGATTGGCAGCCCGGGAGCAGAGTACGCAGCTCCCCGGCTACACGCATATGCAACAGGCCATGCCGAGCTCCGTCCAGCTGTGGGCCGGAGGCTTCGCGGCCGAGATACGCGACGATGCCGAAGCATTGCGGCTCGTTCAGCGCCGCGCTGACCGCAGCCCGCTCGGGTCAGCGGCGGGCTATGGCACGCCGGGCTTACCCGTCGATCGCGACGCGACTCGCCGCAAGATGGGGTTTGCCGCGGTGCACGAGCCTGTCACGGCTGTGCAGCTCTCGCGTGGCAAGGCTGAGGCGCAGCTGCTCTTTGAGACGACGCTGCTGATGCAGGACCTCGGCCGCTTCGCCGCCGACGTGTTGCTCTTCTATACGCAGGAGTTCGGACTGCTCGAGCTTCCGGATGCCTTCACCACCGGCTCCTCGATCATGCCGCAGAAGCGCAACCCGGACGTGTTCGAGCTGATCCGCGGCCGCTCGGCGAGTGCTCTGGGCTGCCTGGTCGAGGCGCTCGGCGTGTGCGCCAAGCTGCCATCGGGTTATCAGCGTGATCTGCAGTTGCTGAAGTTTCCGCTGTTCCGCGGGATCGATCTGGCGCTGCAGACGCTCGATATCCTGCCGCCGGCCATCGATGCCATGCGGTTCAGGGCCGAGCGCATCCAGCTCGATCCGGCGATGCGGGCAGCGGAAGAAGCCAACCGGCTGGTCGTTACGGAGGGTATCCCGTTTCGGGAAGCGTACCGGCGCGTGGCGGCGAAGCTGAAACGCTAAGTCAGCGGGATCGCGTCGCGTCCGGCTGCATCTCCGGCATCGCGTTGGCGAACGCCGGCTGCGTGCTGAGAAAGGTGTTGATCGCGCGCAAGGTGGGATAGGGCTCGAGATCGCACTTGAAGCGCACGGCGTTGTACATCTGCGGCACCAGGCAGAGGTCGGCGAGGGTCACGGAGCTGCCGAACGTGTGTCGGCCGTCTCCGCTGAGGCGGCGCGCCTGCTCTTCCAATCCCACAAAGCCGCTGGCGATCCAATGGCGATACCAGGCTTTGACGGCATCCTCGTTGGCGCTGAGAGGTGAGCGCAGATAGTTCAGAACGCGCAGGTTGTTGAGCGGATGGATGTCGCACGCGACTGCGAGGGCCATCGAGCGCACCTGGCCGCGCGCGATCGGAGCCTGCGGCAGGAGCGGTGGTTGCGGATGAGCTTCCTCCAGATACTCGAGTATTGCCAGCGACTGGCACAGCGTCATGCCATGGTCCTCCAGGGCCGGCACCAATCCCTGGGGATTCAGCGCCAGGTATGCAGGCTTGGTGTGCTGGTGCTCTCCAGCACGCAAATCGATCGGCACTGACTCGTGAGCGAGGCCCTTGATGTTCAGCGCGATGCGCACGCGAAATGCGGCGCTGCTGCGAAAGTAGGTGTACAGCTTCATGAAGCTCCGACGATGGGCGTGACGATGCCGTCCAATCCGTCGATGCCGCCCTCGACCCGATCGCCCGCGCGCAGCGGCCCCACCCCGGCCGGCGTACCCGTGAAGATCAGGTCCCCTGGCTGCAGCTCGAACAGCGTCGAGAGCTCGGCGATGATCTCCGGCACGCTCCAGATCATGTTGGCAACGTCGGCCTGCTGGCGCACCTCATTGTTGACCTTCAGCCAGATCCGCCCGCGCGCGACATGCCCCTGCGCAACGGGGCGGATCGCGCCGATAGGCGCCGAATGATCGAATGCCTTGCCGGTGTCCCAGGGCTCGCCGCGCTTCTTCGCCGCCTGCTGCAGGTCGCGCCGTGTCAGATCGATGCCGACGGCATAGCCAAATACATGAGCGAGCGCCTCGGCGGCCTTGATGCGCGCCCCGCCTCGCCCGATCGCCACGACGAGCTCGATCTCATGATGGAAGTTCGAGGTGCGGGGCGGAACCGGTACGGGCGTACCGGTTGCGGCGATGGCATCCGCCGGCTTGGTGAAGAACACCGGCGGATCGGTCTTCGGGTCGGTCCCCATCTCCTGGGCGTGGTCTGCGTAGTTACGCCCGACGCAATAGATACGATGCACCGGGAACCGCTGCGCGCTCCCTGTGATGGCGACGCTGGGCGCCGGGTTGGGGGCGAACGCGAAGTCGGTCATTGGAGGCTCCCTGAGGCGAAGCCGGCAGATTGCCATTACCCTGGCAGCGGGTTCAACGGAAGGGATATTGCACCGGGGGTCCGCTAGACTACCGGCGATGGGGATCTGGCGCACCGAAGCAACCCTCGCTGAGATTCAGGAGCACGCGCGCAATACGCTCGCTGAGCATATTGACATCCGCTTCACGGAGCGCGGCGCCGACTTCCTGCGTGCGACCATGCCGGTCAATCCGCATACGCATCAGCCGTCAGGGGTGCTCCATGGAGGAGCGTCGGTAGCCTTGGCCGAGACCGTGGGGAGCGTGGCCGCGAACTTGTGTGTCGACCGGGCCACCCAGATGTGCCTCGGACAGGAGATCAACGCGAATCACCTTCGCCCTGTCGCGAGCGGCCTCGTGACGGCGACGGCCCGGCCCTACCATATCGGTAGCCGCAGCCAGGTCTGGCATATCGAGATCCGGGACGAGCAGGATAAGCTCGTGTGTATCTCGCGCCTGACGATGGCTGTGGTTCCGCGCAAGCCGGGTGAGTCTCGTGCCGATTTCGCGGGCGGCGCATCAGCGGCACGCACACAGGAGAATGCGTCATGATCATCAACAACCCGGGCTCGGCGGGGTATGCGCAGCCCGTGGACGAGTCGCTCATCACCTACACGCATGCGATCTATGCGCTGCACAGCCTTGCCGTGCTGATCGGGCTGTCCACCGCCGCAACCATCGTGTTCAGCTTCGTGGCCGGGGTTCCATCCATCATTGCGGTCATCATGAATTACGCGCGGCGACCGGCCGTCCGCGGCACGTTCCTGGATTCACACTTCACCTGGCAGATTCGCACCTTCTGGTTCGCGCTGCTGTGGGTCATCGTGGCGTGGCTGGTCTCGCTTCCCCTGATGGTGATTCTGATCGGCTTCCCGCTGCTGATCGTTGCCCATGTCGCGCTTGGGATCTGGATCATCTATCGCGTTGCGCGCGGCTGGCTCGCTCTGCACGATCGCAGGGCGATGTACGTATGAACCCGCGGATGGCCTGGGTCGCTGTTGCCTTGCTCGGCGCGATCGGCTGCGGTCAGAAAGGGCCGCTGTACTTGCCGGAGCACACCGGTGCAGTGGTGACGCGGCCTGGCACTGGCGCGCAGAACACCGGGGCCACACCCGGGACGCAGCAGCCCGCGAACGGCACTGCGAGCGCGCCGGCGACTCAAACGAGTGGCACCGCGACGCCGCCAGCTCAGCAGCCTGCAGATGGAGCCGCGACAGCTCCGAGCCCGGCACCTTCCGGCACGACGAAGAAGAATTCCGGCAAGGACGCCGACGATTCCAGTCAGAAGTAACCAGTCATTGATCGATAGTAGAGACCAGGTCGGCGCCGCGTGCCTGGCCTACCTCCGTTTTGACGGTCCAGTGATCGCGGAGGGTGTTAGGGTCCGTGTGCTCAGGGCCAGCCGGTGGCGTTCACCGACCAGTGCGACTCGCCGCTCGCGGTGCCCTGCCGGTCGAAGCGCCGCTCGCTCAGAACGAAGGCTCCGGAGTGCTCCAGCAGCAGCACTGTCGAGCTGCGTGTTCCATAGTCCGGATGCAGCACGAACGGCGCGGAGAGAATCCTCTCCCACTCCGTGGATAGCCCGGTGCGCGGCAGCTGCTCATCCTCGGCCACGAGCGTACGGTCCGCGAGCATGGCGAACAGCTCATCCGTCGAGCCCGTTGGCTGCGCCAGCCATTTCTCGAATTCGCCCCGTACCCGGCGGAGCTTCGGCCACGGGGTGTCCAGGAACTGATTGGAGAGTCCGTAGACTCCGGGCGAGAGGGCGCGCGCGAAGTGGACCTGCACCCCGCTTCCGGCACCGCGCGTGTTCGAGGCGGCCGCCTCAAGAGCAGAGTCCGCAACGGCGTCCTGAATGTCATGCGCAGTGCGATTGCTCGCGTACCAGAGCGAGTTCGTATCCGCGAGTAACAGATTGAAACCGGCGTAAGCCCCGGCGTCTTTTTCCAGAGCGGCGAGGAAACTCGCCGGGGTGGCCGCTCCGCTCAGGTACTCGGGGATCAGGCCACCCCGGGAGGGCGCGTGAGGCTGCGGCCGCTGCAAATCCCGGAAATTGGTGATCACTCCAAAGCGCCGTTGGCGATCCAGCGCCAGCCAGGTTCCATTCGCGCGCAGGTCGCGCCCGGCGAGGATGTCGACTGCTTTACAGGCAGTGGAAGGCTCGCGCCCGGGCGACCCAGCGCCCGCTACCGGATGCCAGTGGGCCATCGGGGCCGTCGGCCGGTCGTGGAACTCATCGCGGTTGGCGGCGACGACCAGGCGGTAGAATGAGTGGGCTTGCCAGGCTACAACGAGCAGGCACATGCGGTTCAGCCATCGCCTTCGAGCCAGGTGGCGATCAGGCGGTAGGAGATCGAGTGCGATGGCGGAACGAGGGGGATGCCGTCGGAGCGGATCTGTTCGCGCGTGAACCACTGCGCATCCTCGAGCTCGTTGCCGATGACTATGCGGCTGCCGGGCTGCGCCTGGGCCTGAAACCCGACCATCAGGGACGAAGGGAATGGCCAGGGTTGCGAGGAGTTGTAGCGCACCCGGCTGACCTGTACGCCGGTCTCCTCCATGACCTCGCGGGCGACCGCGTCTTCGAGGCTCTCTCCAGGCTCGACGAATCCGGCAATGGTGGAGTAGCGCCCCGGCGCCCAACCGGGCTGTCGACCCAGCAGTGCCCGCTCGCCGTCGGTGACCAACACGATGATGGCCGGATCCAGGCGCGGGAAGAATTCGTGCCGGCAGCCCTCTTTTGTACAGACGATCAGATGCCCGGCGCGCTCTGCCACCGTAGGTGCGCCGCAGAGCCCGCAATAACGGTGTCGTGCGCGCCAGATCATGAGCGCGCGCGCATAAGCCAGCAGGCCGGCTTCGTCCGCGGGCAGCCCCGGCGCAAGAGCGCGGAGCTCTTCGAAGGCCGTACCTGCGGGTGCCTCGAGGGGAGTGAGTGGATCGATCTCTGCCAGCAGGCAGCGGGACCCGCGGAACCAGCCGAGCAGAATCAGCCGGCGCGGATCGAGGTTGCGCAGAAGCGGGTGCGTGCCCGGCAGAAATTCGACGGTCGGCTGGGGTTCCTTGCGCACCAGTTGGGCGGTCATGCGCCCGACGACGACCCGCGTCTGCGGGTCGGCGAGCGCGGCCTCCAGCCAGTCCGCTGCCTCGCGTTCCTCTGCGCGTCGCTCGATATAGGGTCCAGCGAAGAAATTAGGCCTGTCTTGGTCCATGGAGCCGTTGTGCCGAGTTCACTTGCGGCGATTCTAGCAGTGGGAATGTGTCGGGCAGTTGCCGTGGCACAAAACTTGGCTCGGCACCACGTTGAGAACGCCGCTCACTACGGCCGCGGTCAGGTCGCATCGCCGCTCGGCGAAGGCTCGGCGAGCTCGGGCGATCACGGCGCCTAGCGGCGCAGACGATGAGCTCCCGCGCAGTGCAGGCACTGCGGGTCGCGTATGGGGAAACGCTCGATGACGACGAGGCTGCCGCACGTCTTGCACGTGTCGAGCCGCAGCTGATCGCCTCTTACCAGGACCGTCGTGAGAAAGATCGTGTGCTCGAAGGAGATCTGCGCCGATGGCACGTACGCGCGGTACGCTTCGAACGCATCGCAAAGCCGCGCGCCACGCGCCAATCCCGGCAAGCCCGCGTCCACCACGGGAGGCGTCGGGACGACACCGTTCAGACATAACAGGCTGGCGAGAACCGCGGTCTCCTGTTGGGCTCGCAGCGAGCGCGTGAAGTAGGCGACCGTTTGCGGCGATTTGCCGCGGTGCCGCGGAATGTGGCGTGCGGCGCCGCTCATGTACTCGCGATAGAGACCGCGGATCCGATCCTGTGTCAGGCCGGTCCACACGCAGATCGTGCGGGTGCGTGCTTCGTGCATGAGGAAGCGCAGAGCGAGATTCAGTCGTCCCCAATCCCGGCTGTAGCGATCGTCCAGAACGCGCATGTCGATCCCTCGATGAAAAGTGGGGCGTTTATTTTGGGAAAATTTTCCCAAAACTCAACTTGGCGAAATAGGGTCAAAAAGCCCAATTCGCGTCAGCCGCGCCGGCGAATTTCCGGCTACCATAGGCGTTGTGGGAAGGGAGGCTCAGTCGATGCGCACGAGGCGTGTGATACAGGAGAGAGATATCCTCGAGCCGGGCCGGGAGTCACAGACCTGGCTGCGGGCGGAATCTTCCGAGGCGCTGGCCGGCATCAATGAGGAATGCCTCGAGCTGCTGACAGCACAGTCCATGGTGCGGACGTTGGACCCGCACCCGATGTTGCGTGATCTGGCCGATCTATGGCGCTCTCTGGATGCGCGAGCTCGGCGCCGGGCCGCCGAGTGTCCTTATCTGCTCGTCGACGCCGGATTCGCCGACGCACGACGCTGGCGATTCCCCGGTGGATCTGCCGTGAGCGAGTCCCTTTCGGGCGTGGCCGAGGGCCCGCCGTTCTTCACGACACCAGGCTCGAGCGATGTGATCCGTCGGGTTCTCCAGTTTGCTCGCGAGTTGGCGCGCACGAACAACGTTGCGGCGCGGCTGTGGCTGGCTATGCCCGCACACTGCACCCAGCTTCTGGCCGGCTACACTCTGCGTGACATGGACACTGCCGCCGCGCGGCACCCTGCGTGGCTGCGACCTCGATGGCTGCGGCACGTGCCCGTATGGCGTGAATTCCTGATGGCAGCACGGTCGGGAGACGCGGATGCGATCGAGTCTGCGCGCATGCATGGCATCCAACTCCTCGCCGGCGAGTTACAGTCGGCCCTCAGGGTCGAGACCTGACTGTCTGCATCCACACTCGAGGAGATCGCAAGTGCACTATCTTCTGATGTACGACTTCGCACCGGACTACATGGAGCGTCGCGGCGAGTTTCGCGACAAGCACCTGGCCCTGGCGTGGGAGGCCAGCGAACGAGGGGAGGTGGTGCTCGGAGGCGCCCTGGCGGACCCTCCGGATACGGGCTTGCTGCTCTTCCAGTGTGACTCGGCAGGGCCCGCAGAGCGCTTCGCCCAGGCCGATCCCTACGTCAGGAACGGATTGGTGACTCGCTGGCGCGTGCGCAAGTGGACGACCGTCGTTGGCAGGGACGCGTCGACGCCGGTGAGGCCCGCCTGAGCAGTGAGTCCGGGGGCGGTCATGACTTACGACCACGGCGCAGTTCGGAGTGATGCGTCGCCCAGAGTGATGCGCCGCCGCCACCGTCGTTGATCGCACTGCGGCAAGCCCACTCCCTGGATGACCGTGGTGCCCGATCCGGGGCCTGCCCAGGGGAATCGGCCTTCGCCCGGTGGCTGGCGCGAGGGCGCTGCAGGGCCGTGTTCGCGCTGCAAGCGTTGGAGTCGATATCGGTCACACGGCTGCAATCTCGGCGATTGCCCTTCTTGGGGTGAGAGCGCTCACAGCGGCGGCGCAGGGCGTCAGCCCTGGAATGCGCACTACTGGCATGCAGACTTCCTGCTTCCCGGGGGTCGTTGACTTCTGCGTATTGCGGTGTCAAAAATCACAAGTTATCTGTACAAGGGACGTTGCTGTTGTTTGAATAACACGGCTGGGGAGGCCGTTCGAGGACAGCCAAGAAACTGACGTAAGGTCTCTTAAATTACAGGGGGATAATCCGATGCGGACTCGAAACGTGGCCACAGGGCCGCGACGGCTTCGTGCGCTCGAAAAGCGCCTGCTCGTTCCAGCCGCCGTCGCCGCTGCACTCTCGGTAACACTTCCAGCCTACGCGGACGGGCAAGCCGCGAAGTCGGGCGACGACCCGGTCGCGCAGGCGACGGCCCCGCAAGCAACCTCGAGCCCGAAGGACATCCGCCTCGCCCAGGCGACGGCCGCCCAGAAGCCGGCAGCTCAGTCAGCGGCAGGCTCGAACGACACCCTGCTGGCCCAGGACACGGCCCAGCAGAAGGCATTGAGCAAGAACGACATTCGCCTCGCTCAGGCCGCCACGCAGGGGCCGGTGGCCGCCGCGCCTGCGGCCACGGACAAGTCCTCGGACAAGCTGGAAGAGATTGTCGTCACCGGTTCGCGCATCAAGCGCCGCGATTACGACTCCCAGAGCCCGATCGTGACGGTCAACTCGGATGCCTTCGAGAACAAGTCCTCGGTGGCCATCGAGTCCACCCTCAATCAGCTGCCGCAGTTCAAGCCTTCCGGCAGCCAGAGCGCCCTGAGTCCTGCTCAGACCCCCTTCCCGTCGGCCACCTCCACGCAGGGTGCCGAGACGCTGGACCTGCGCGGCCTCGGTCCCAACCGGACACTCGTGCTGTTCGATGGCCGGCGCGCCCAGCCCATCAATGCGACGCTGGCCGTCGACCTGAACACCATTCCGGTCATGGCCATCGACAGTGTGGAGACCATCACCGGCGGTGCGGCCTCGACCTATGGCGCCGATGCCATCGCGGGTGTCGTCAACTTCAAGCTGAAGAGAAACTTTCAGGGGTTCGAGGCCGACGCCCAATACGGCATCTCCCAGGAAGGCGATGACCGGGAAACGCAGATCTCCACGCTGATGGGCACCAACTTCGCGGACGATAAGGGCAACATCATGCTCTCCCTGAGCTACGCGGATCGTAGCGGGGTTCAGGGCCGTGATCGCGATTGGGTGAAAGCCGGTTGGAACGACCCAGGGACCATCGCCAACGCCCCGGGCGGGACCTCGCGACAGTACTACCCCGGTTTCTTCAACCCGCCGACTGCCGGCGGCTTCCTTGGGCCGACGTCATCGCAGTATTACATCGACCCGAACGGCAAGCTCTACGATGTCAACAACCCGCTCAATCCTGCCCACCCCTACACGGGGCCGCTGGGTCAAACTGCGTATGGAATCTACAAGATCAATTCCACCGGCTCGCTGGGGTTCAACGCCACCGACAACGATGAGCTGCAGATTCCCCTGGTGCGCTGGTCCGCGTTCGGCGTCGGGCGTTACCAGTTCAACGAGCACCTCAGCACCTTCCTGGAGCTGAACGTCAGCGAGTCGAAGACCACCTTTACCGGCTTCCACTCCTCCAACGACACGGCCGTCTGGGTGCTCAACGTTCCGTACAACCATCTGTACGATGACCCGAATTCCCCGACATTCGGTCAGGCCAACGCGACCGCGGCCGGGGTTCCGTTCCACCCGGTCTCGCCGCAGCTGGCCGCCCTTTTGAACACGCGCGTCGTGAACCCGAACCTGCCACAAAGCGTCGCCTGCACCGGGATCGACTGCCCCTGGCAGTACGCGGCCACCATGTACTACGTTCCGGGATTCACCGACATCTCGACCTCGAATGTCTATCAGTTCACGATGGGCTTCGACGGGGACGTACCGGGAACGGACTGGACCTGGGAGCTGTACGGGTCGCAGGGCCGCACCAACAACATCCAGGATCAGCCGGAAGGCTTCCCGTCCCTCTCGAAGATGCAGACGCTGCTCAACGCCAACATGTATGGCCAGAACTGGTCCAATCCGAACACACTGGCGGTCACCGGACACTGCACCTCGGGTCTGCCGGTATTCAATGCGGACGGCAGCGTGAACCTGGCGCCGTCGGTCTCCAAGGATTGTGCCGACTGGTTCCTGCTGCGGATGAATACCATCACCCAGATCACTCAGGAGACCGGCGAGGCGGATCTCACCGGCAGTCTGCTGGACATGCCCTTCGGCGCCGGCCGGCTGCGTTTCGCACTGGGCACCGATTTCCGTTCGGATGACTTCAACTTCAACCCCGATTCGGGCTTCAACGCCAACCAGGACAATGCCAACGTCCTGCAGAACATCATTCTGCCGGTGGGCGTGCAGGGCGGGACTACTGTCAAGGAGGTCTACACGGAGTTTTCCATTCCGATCCTCAAGGACAAGCCGTTCGCGAAGTCGCTCGAAATCGATCCCGGCTATCGCTACTCGCGTTACAACACCGAAACCGGCGGCGTGAGCACCTTCAAGCTGCTGGGCGACTGGGCGGTCACCGATTGGATCAAGTTCCGCGGCGGTATCGAGGTGGCCAACCGGGCGCCGAACATCGCCGAGCTGTTCACACCGCCCGGCAGTTCCCAGATCACGGGCGTCAACGGCACCATCACGCCCGATCCCTGCGCCTACTTTTCCGTGACGCCGACCTGGGGCAACGTGCCGTCCAATCCGAACCGCTATAACATGCAGGAGCTCTGCCAGTATCTGATGATCCGTCAGGGCAACAGCGGCCAGTACATGGTGCCGGGCGGGACCGCCAACAGTTACAACTACACGGTGTTCGGACCTGCGCCCTTCACCGGCGCGTTCCCGTTCTCCATCGCGATCATCCAGGGCAATCCGAATCTCAAATCCGAGACTGCCCGGACGGCGACGATCGGTACGGTGCTGCGCTCGCCCTTCGAGGCGGCCCTGCTCTCGCACCTGTCGCTGTCGGTGGACTGGTATCGCATCAAGCTCGACAATGCCATCGCGGTCGCGGACTACAACGCCGTGTACCAGGAGTGCCTGGATGCGCAGTTCAACAAGCTGATCGGCGATGCACCGGGCTCGCACACCGGCGCACAGCTGTTCGCGGGTTCACCTGCCTGCCAGTACATCAACCGCGAGACCACACCGAACGATCCCTGGGGAGCGGGCCGCAACTACCAGGCACCGTACATCAACGAGGGCGGCATCAAGTCTGAAGGATTGGATGCCGAGCTGGACTGGTCGGTACGTCCGTCGGACATGGGAGCGCCGATTCCCGGCTCCTTCTCCATGAACGTCATCGGAAGCTTCCTGAAGGAATATGCCGTGC
>CAZLYG010000027.1:14105-21041 GCA_964563075.1 uncultured Steroidobacteraceae bacterium
CGGCGGCTCGCCATTCGTCGACGACACCGGCACCACCGTGAACTCCTCGTTCCGGTACAAGCTCTACACGACGTTCTCGTACACGCTTGGCCGGGCTTCGATCGGGTTCCGCTGGCAGCACCTGCCCTACATAGGACCGGCACCGGGCAGCGTGCCCGGCCTGCAGGGCGCGACCAACTACAACGAGGTCGACGCGTTCGGCCACTGGGCGCTGACCGATGCCATCGATCTGCGCTTCGGCATGGATAATGTGTTCAATGCCTGGCCGAAGACCGTGGACGCACAGCCGGGCGTCAACAACAACGTGGGCGTCACTCTGCTGGACTATGACAACCTCGGCCGACGGTTCTACGTCGGTGTGAAGGCCAAGTTCTAGCTCTTCAGGAGACCCCGCGGGCGCGGCACGCTCGCGGGGCTCCTGTCCGTTTTTGGCCGGCCGGTGTCCCGCGCCGCGCTGGCGCTGCCCTCCGAGGCCCGCGATGATGTGTCCGTTCCAGGCCCATTATCGGGAGCTTCCCATGCCGCAGGCACTGCTCGTGATCGACGTCCAGGAATCCTTCCGCCGCCGTCCCTACTGGCAGCCGCAGGAGGTCCCCGCATTCCTCGCCAACCTCCAGGCGCTGGCCGACCGGTGCCGCGCCCGGGGTATCCCCGTGCTGCAGATCTTCCACCGGGAGCTCACCGGCGATGCGGGTGACCCGTTCACGGCCGAATCGGGGTTCGTGCGCGCGATGGAGGGCCTGTCATTGGCAGCGGATGAGGTGTTCCACAAGCACGTCCACTCGGCGCTGTTCGGCAAGTCCGCCGGCGGCACGACGCTGGAGGAATGGCTGCGCAAGCGAGGCATCGATGAAGTGCTGATCACGGGCATCCGCACGGAGCAGTGCTGCGAGACCACGGCGCGCCATGCATCAGATTCGGGCTTCCGCGTTCGTTACGTGACGGACGCGACATTGACCTTTCCGATGCTCTCAAAGTCGGGGCGCTCGTTCTCCACGGCCGACTTGCGAGAACGCACGGAGCTGGTGCTCGACGGCCGGTTTGCGCGCATCGTCGCGACGGCCGAGGCGCTGGGCTGAAGTGCCGGGCTGAAGCGCCGGGCTGGAGCGCCGGGCTGGAGCGCCGGGCTGAAGCGCAACTGCGCAAACGGCGCGCTCGGTAGGGCCGCCCGCCCATGCGCGCTGGAGAGGACCCTTCGATGAAAGAGGTGCTGTTTACGGTGTTACCAGGTCTGGTTCTGCTGGACCTGGCAGGCCCTGCCGAAGCCTTTCGGATCGCCGAACGCAAGGTCCCTGGGAGCTACTGCCTCAGGTTCATCGCTCCGGTCGGCACCGTGCAGGCAGCGATAGGGCTACAGATCGGCGGGCTGGAACCGCTACCGCGGGCAGTCGACCCCGGCTCTCTCCTCGTGCTCACTGGGGTTGCGGGGAAGAGTGTCGATCTAACGGAACCTGCTACGGCGCGCCTAATCAGCTGGCTGCAGTCCGGGGCTGCGAGCTCGGCGACGCTGGTCTGCGTCTGCGCCGGCAGCGTCGTTGCGGGCAAGGCCGGATTGCTGTCCGGCCTGGAGTGCACCACTCACCACTCACATCTAGAGGAGCTCAGGCGTGTTGCCCCACACGCCCGGGTACAGGACAACCGCGTGTTCGTCGAGGACGGGACCGTATTCACAAGCGCGGGAGTCACTGCGGGACTCGATCTCGCGTTACACGTCATTGCGCGCCAGCTCGGACCTCGTGTGGCGGCAGACGTGGCACGCGATCTCGTGGTGTACATGCGACGCTCAGGTGCCGACCCGGCGCTGTCTCCGTGGGTGTTACATCGAAACCACCTTCATCCCGCGGTGCATCGCGTGCAGGACGCGGTCAACCGTCGGCCGGCGGCACCCTGGACCTCACGCGACTTGTCGGCCGTCGCCTGTACCAGCCCTCGCAACCTTACGCGGCTGTTCGCGGAGCATGCACGCTGCTCCCCCCTGGATTACGTGCAGCTGATCCGCTTCGCGGTGGCGAAAGAGCTCATAGCTCAGAGCCGGCTCGATATCGAGCGCGTCGCGGCCAAAGCCGGTTTCCGTTCGGCTCAGCAGCTGCGGCGCGTGTGGGCACGGTGGGAATCGCGCTCACCGAGCGCCTTCAGGTCACTTCAGACTTGATGGACAACCGGCGCCCCGGCTCCAGGGAGGTGAGCAGCAGGCGCAGCGTTTCGGGCGCCACTGGCTTGACCAGATGGTGGTCGAACCCGGCGCGTCGCGAGCGGCGCCGATCCTCCTCCTGGCCATAGCCGGTCACCGCGACGAGTACGGCCCGCGCGGTCTCGGGCACCTCGCGCAATCGGCCGGCGACCTCGTAGCCGTCCATGCCAGGAAGCCCGATGTCGAGGAAAACGACTTCCGGGCGGTAGCTGACACTCACGTCGAGCGCTCGCGATCCGTCGTACTCACGTTTGACTTCGTGGCCCCACAGCTCGAGCAGGATCGCCAGGCTCTCGGCGGCATCTTTGTTGTCATCCACCACCAGGACTCGCAGGCGGTGAGTCTCGCCGTCGTCGGTGATCCGAGGGGGAGGCGCCGGTGCCTTCTTTGCGGAGTCACGCGGCAGCCGTACGACAAACTCGCTGCCGCGATCGACGCCCTCGCTGTGCGCACTCACTGTGCCCCCGTGCAGCGCAATGATTTTTTGCACCAGGGTCAATCCTACGCCGAGTCCGCCTTCGGTCCGGTCCAGTGAGCGCTGACCTTGTGTGAACAAGTCGAACACTCTCGGCAGCAGCTCGCGCGGCATTCCCCTGCCCGTGTCGCGCACACGGATGACTACGCTGCCATTCTCGGCGCGCACGGTGAGATCGATGCGGCCACCTTGGGGTGTGTACTTGGCCGCGTTGTTCAAGAGGTTGACCATCACCTGTGTCAGCCGGGTCAGGTCACCACTGACCATCACCGGATGTTCGGGCAGCGAGAGATGCAGCGAGTGAAGCTTCGTATCGATGAGGGGGCGGCTGAGCTCTATGGCTCTCGCCACCGGCACGGCTATGTCAATGAGCGCGTGCGACAGCGCAATGCGTCCAGACGTGATTCGACTCACGTCCATCAGGTCGTCCACGAGTCTCGTCAGGTGCTGCACCTGGCGAGCAATGACATCACTGGTCTGCTGCACGACCGGATCGCTGACATTGCGCATGCGCAGAATGTCGACCGAAGTCATCAAAGGAGCCAGCGGATTGCGCAGCTCGTGCGACAGCATCGCCAGGAATACATAGGCGCTCTCATGAGACTGCTCGAGCGCTGCAACGCGGTTCCGCTCGGTGAGGTCGCGCGTGATCGTGGCAAAGCCCCGGAGGCGGCCCTCGCGGTCGTGGAGCGCAGAGATCGTCATATCGGCCCAGAAGCGCGTGCCGTTCTTGCGAGTCAGCCAGCCTTCTGTTTGGACGTTGCCGTTCTGTGCCGCCAGCGGTATGTGCTGCTGAGGCAGCCCGATGTCTGCGCTCTCGGGAGTATAGAGGCATGCGAAGTGCCGCCCCATGACCTCCACTGCGGTGTAGCCCGCAAGGCGTTCGGCTCCGAGATTCCAGCTGGCCACCAGACCTTCCGCATCCAGCATGAAAAGGGCGTGGTCCTTCACTTCCTCCACGAGCAGGCGAAATCGCTCCTCGCTGACGCGAAGAACCTCCTCGTGGCGCCGGCGTTCAGTGAGGTCGCGCGTGATCTTGAGGAAACCTGTCAGATTACCGGAGCCGTCGCGCAGGGCGGTGATCACCACGCTTGCCCAGAAGCGAGTTCCGTCCTTGCGCAGCCGCCAGCCCTCGTCCTCCATTCGCCCCTGACCCGCGGCGATCTTCAACTCCTGGTCGGGCCAGTGATCGGCGATGGCGTGGGGCTCGTAGAAACAGGAAAAGTGGCGGCCGAGAATCTCAGGGGCCCGGTAGCCCTTGATGTGCTCCGCGCCTTCGTTCCAGCTCGTGACGTGGCCGCTCGGATCGAGGGTAAAGATGGCGTAATCCCTGACGCCCGCCACCAACTGCTGGAACGCCCATTGGGCGTCCGCATCTCCCGAAGTCGCCGCCTGTTTCTGCTCCGCGCCTTTGGACACGCCTGCCTAATCCCTGAGGATGCCCAGCTCGTCCCGGCCCCGCGAGTCGCGCGCGCCGCGAAACATGCCTTCGGTGCTGAAATCCATCACGATCTGACCCCCTGAGTCGATTCCGATAATCCCACCTCTGCCCCCGAGGCGGCGAAGTATGCCGTGTAGCATTTCCCGTGCCGCCTCTTCGAGGCTCAACCCGCGATATTCCACGGCTGCGCAAATATGGTAAGCGGCTACCGCTCGGATGAAGTACTCGCCGTGGCCGGTGGCCGATATGGCACAGACGCCATTCTTCGCATAAGTACCCGCTCCGATGACAGGGGAGTCGCCGACCCGCCCTTGGCGCTTGTTGGTCATCCCGCCGGTGGATGTCGCCGCCGCGAGGTTGCCATGGGCATCGAGGGCTACCGCACCGACGGTTCCGTGGGTTGGAATGAGATCCGACACCCGAGCGCCTCGTTGCTCACTCGCGAGCTGCGCCACTCTTTCGGGCGTGCGGAAGTAGGAATTCGGCACCAGATCCATTCCCTCCTCCAGCGCAAACTCCTCCGCGCCGGGGCCTACCAGCAGTACGTGCCGCGACTTCTCCATCACCCGCCGCGCAAGGTCGATGGGATTTCTGACGTGACGGACGGAAGCTACGGCGCCAGCGCGCTGGGTGCTGCCTTCCATCACAGCTGCATCGAGCTCTGCCGCGCCATCGCGAGTCAGAGCTGCTCCGCGGCCCGCGTTGAAAAGAGGGTCGTCCTCCAGGATGCGCACCGCGGTCGAGACCGCATCGAGGCTCGTGCCGCCGGTATCCAGCACTTGATAACCGGCGTCCAGGGACGCCCGCAGGCTCGCCCGGAATTGGTTGTCCCGTTCAGGCGTCAGCGCCTGCGCCGGAATCGGACCGGCACCGCCGTGAATGGCTAGCGCGTGCATAACGTATTCATCCTCATCTCCAGCTGCACCACCTTGGGTCGTGATCTGTCGTTATGATCGCAGGTCCTGGATTCCAGCCGCCCGAGGATCCTTGCCATGTCTCTGCGGATACATCGTCTGCTGGTCGCGAATCGCGGCGAGATCGCGATCCGCGTCATGCGCGGCGCGAGCGAGCTGGGAATGGCAACGGTTGCGATCTACTCCCAGGAAGACCGCTTCTCCCTGCATCGAACCAAGTCGGATGAAGCCTATCTCGTGGGCCGCGGCCGTGGGCCGATCGAAGCTTACCTGGACATTCCGGACATTCTGCGGATCGCGCGCGAGGCGCACGTCGATGCGATCCATCCCGGGTATGGCTTTCTGTCGGAGAACCCGCAGTTCGCTCGAGCTTGCGCCGCAGCCGGGGTGCTGTTCATAGGGCCCTCCCCCGAGACTATGGAGATGCTCGGGAACAAGGTGGCGGCGAGAAATCTCGCGATCGCCGCCGGGGTCCCGGTGATGCCCGCGACTCCGCCGTTGCCGGCGGACATTCCGGAATGCGCCCGCCTGGCTGCCGGCATCGGCTATCCGGTGATGCTCAAGGCGAGCTGGGGTGGCGGGGGCCGCGGCATGCGCGTCATCTCCAGCGACGAGCAGCTTGCCGAGCTCCTGCCGCTCGCCCGCCGGGAGTGCAAGGCCGCTTTCGGCAACGACGAGGTCTACCTGGAGAAGTTGGTCCGCCACGCGCGTCATATCGAGGTGCAGATCCTTGGCGATAGCCACGGCGGACTCGTCCATCTGTTCGAGCGCGACTGTACTGTGCAGCGACGCAACCAGAAAGTCGTTGAACGGGCACCCGCGGTATTCCTTTCCGATGAGCAGCGCGCCGAGCTGTGTGCCGCTGCGCTGAAGATCGGACGGGCGGCGCGCTACGTGAACGCCGGCACGGTTGAGTTCCTGCAGGATGCGGACACCGGCAAGTTCTACTTCATCGAGGTCAATCCGCGCATCCAGGTGGAGCACACTGTCACGGAGTGCGTAACGGGCATCGATCTCGTCAAGGCGCAGATCCGGATCGCAGCAGGCGCGCAGCTCGGCACTGCCGGCAGCGGAGTTCCGAACCAGGCTGACATCCGCATCAGTGCACACGCCCTGCAGTGCAGGGTCACAACCGAGGACCCGGAGAACAATTTCATCCCCGACTACGGCCGGATGACCGCGTACCGCAGCCCGGCGGGCTTCGGAATCCGACTGGATGCCGGAACCGCCTACGCGGGCGCGTTCATTACGCGCTCCTATGACTCGCTCCTGGTGAAGGTGACCTCCTGGTCGCCGACGCCGGAAGAGACCATCGCGCGCATGCATCGGGCACTGTGGGAGTTCCGCATCCGCGGCGTAGTGACCAATTTGCGGTTTCTGGATCAGCTCATCACTCATCCGCGTTTCGCCCGGGGAGATTACACGACTCGCTTCATAGACGAATCGCCCGAGCTTTTCCGTTGGCCGCGCAAGCGGGATCGCGCGACGCGCATCCTCAGGTTTCTGGCCGAGACCATCGTCAACGGCAATGTCGAGACGCGCGGCCGCAGCCGTCCCGACACTTTCACGCTGCCGGAGCTCCCGGCCGTCCCCGTTGGTGTGCCACAGGCGGGGACGCGACAGAAGCTGGAGGAGCTCGGACCGAAGGCCTTTGCGCAGTGGATGTTGCAGCAGCAACGCGTGCTCCTGACTGACACGACGATGCGTGATGCGCATCAATCGCTCCTGGCTACACGCGTGCGGACGATTGATCTGACCGCGATCGCGCCGTACTACTCGAGCCTGGTTCCGCAACTTTTCTCGGTGGAATGCTGGGGAGGTGCGACCTTCGACGTGGCCATGCGCTTCCTGCGGGAAGACCCTTGGCATCGCCTCACGCTACTCCGCGAGGCGATGCCGAATCTATTGCTGCAGA